>JAGMDK010000151.1 GCA_023128695.1 Phycisphaerae bacterium | reverse complement strand
GTAGTGATGAATCCCGATCACATCGCGGCCTTCGAGCTCCTCCAGGTCGCTGATGACCTTCTCGATCAGGCTCATGACCTCGGGCGGGGACGAAATCATCAGCGAGTTGGTCATCGCGTTTGGAATAATCTCCACCCGCTCGACCTTCGCGCCGCCCTCGACGCCCGGCACCGAGACCATCTGCTGCTGGAGCATCTCGATAAGCTGCTGCTGCTGGCTGCCGCGGCGTCCGCGCGGGCCGCGGGTCGGCGTCTGCCGGCCGCCGCTCCGCCGCTGCTGGACTTTGGAGATGCCCAAGACATCCTTGATATTCTGGGCGGTCTCCTCGGCCAGCAAGTTCTTGAGCTGGATGATCTTGACCTGCACCTCGCCGGGCGGGATGTCCAACTCGCGCAATAGCTCGCGAATCTCGGGCAAATCCACCGCGTCGCACTTGATGATGAGGTAGTTGTGCCCGGGGTCGGTCGCGATGCGCATCCGCGGCCCGGTGTCCCGCTGGCCGCGGCCCTGCTGCCGTCCGCCGACCATCCCGCGGAACTGGTCCATGATGCCGCCCTGCTGGCCGCGGCCCTCCTCGCCGGGTCGGGCCTGGCGGCCGCGCTGGGGTTGCTGGATCACGATTTGCCGCTGCTGCACGTTGAACATGATGCTCAGCACTTCGGCCGCCGCGGTCACGTCGCCGTACCTGAACTTAAAGATGCGGATGACCTCGCCGGTCGCCAAGTCCTCGGTGATGACGTCGATCGCGTCGGTGATGTCGTCCACCTCGTCGCGCGGCCCCTCGATCAGCAGCGAGCCGTCCGGCTGCACGACGATCCGCACCTGCTCCTTCTCGACCGGCGACGCAACCGTTCGCCCTACCTCGGTCTCCAGTTTTTCCGGTTCATCCTTCGCCGGAATCACGTTCAGCTTCGGCATAGCCCGTTGCGTCTCCGTCGGAGGTTCGTCGGTCTCTTCCCGCGGAATATACGAAGCCAAGCGGAACGGCGAAGGAGGGCAACTGTTTTCTGTGGAGGGTGCCCCATCCCGTTCCACGTGCCTGGAGGGTGCCCCTACAGAGCCGCAGGCCGCTATACAATCGCGGGCCGCTACCGGCGTTGCCGGCTCGCCGAACAAGTCCGCCTCGATATCGTCGAGCAGGTCTTCCGACAGTGACAAACCGGCGTCATGCGGCGTGACTCGGCCGCCGCCGCGTTCGGTCCGGCGCTTCTCAGCAGCTTCATTCTTCTCCTTTTCCTCCTTCTCCAACTTCCACGGCGGGACTTCGTCTTCATCCCACAGGCTCTCGACGAGGGTCTCCCTGGCGGGCTTGACGCCTATCTGTTCGACAACGAAGTCCTCGCCGCGGGCCCGCAGGTATCCGATCAACATTTCCGGGTCGCCGCCCTTGGGCCGGACCAGCCGGGCGACTTTCTCGACCTTGGAGCGCCGCTCGAACTCGCGGATCAGCTTTTCGATATTGGGGAACTCCGACGGTCGGCAGGTGATGCGGATGTACTCGCCGAACCAGTCGGCCTCCACGTCCGGGGCGCAGCGATCCGAGCTATCGGGCAGCAAGTCCCGCACGTCCCAGGCGATGTCGCTGGCACTGCCGCGGTTGATATCGATGAAGTACAACTCGTGCCCGCAGGCCAGCAGCCCGCCGCCTTCGGGACCCGGGTCGGCGTCAAGCTGCTCGATGAACTTCTCCACCTGCCGCATCTTCCGCTTGTTGGCGGTCACGAACAGCCGCCCGGAGTATTCGTCGGCCGTGATCGTGACCGTGTCCTGCGGGCTGCGGGCCCCGCCGAAGATGCCCCGCAAGGTATCCTCCACTTCCGTCGTGGAGGCGTAGTGCAACTGAAAGATTTGCAGCTCGGGGATACGCACGCTTTCGGTCTCGAGCTGGGTCAACCACTGCTCGACCTCGGCCACGTCCTTCGGCAGGCCCTTGATCAGGATCGAGTTGCTCCCGGCGTCCGCCGTGATGAGCACGCTGGCCGCCCCGCCGCCGCCGCGACCGCCCCGCTGACCGCCTTGGACGATCTGATTCAGCGATTGTGTAAGCTGCTGCGCGTCGCCGTTTTCCAGCGGGATGATGTGCACGATCTCGCCGGTCTCGACTTCCTCGTCCACCATCCTGATCAGTTCGGCGGCCAACTCCTGGTACTCGTCGGGGGCAAAAACGAACAGGCGGTTCGACGTGGCCTCGGCAAACACCGACGTCTGCACCGAAGACTTCTTGACGCCCTCACGCTCGGTGACCTTGGCCTTGAGCATCTGGGCGACGTTATTGGCGATCTGCTCGGCGCGCACGTTGGTCAAGACATACGCCTGGGTTTGAGCCTGCTTCGGCGCCTTGCCCTCGAGCGTTGCGATCAGGTTGTCGATGAACGGCAGCACATCGGTGGGCGCCATCACAACCAGCGTGTTGGTGGTCGGCTCCGCAAAGGCCCCGGGCTTCAACTGCCCCCGCCGCGTGTTCCGCCCCAGGTCGCGCAGGAAAAGCTGCACGGCGGCCTGCACCTGGGTAGCGCTGAGGATCTTCAGGTCGTAGGTCTTGATCTGCACGCCGCTGGGATCCTGCCGGTCGAGCTCCTCGACCAGCTTCATGATCTCGTCGAACTTCTGCTTCGGGGCGGACACCACCAGCACGCCGTTGGCCACGGACGCTTTCGGCTGGAGGGCCTGACTCTGGCCGTGCCGCCCGCGGGCGCCGAACCAATCATTAATGAGACGGGCGACCTCGTTCGCGTCGGCGTATTCGAGATCGACCACCTGGGGTTCGTTGCCCTGCACGAGGGCCTTCTCGTCGATCTCGATGGCCCACTTCTTGATCTGCTCGAAGTCCTCGTCGGAGGCGGTCACCATGAGCGAGTTGGTGATCATCTCCGGCTGAATCCGCACGACGATCTGCGAAAAATCCCGGTCCCGCTGCCGGTTGCGCACCTGCTCGAACATCGGCCGCAACGTCTGGGCCACGGAATTCGCGTCCGCGTGGGCCAGGGGAATGCTGCGCAACTGCCCTTCATAGTCCTCCGCCTCGACGTCGAGCTGCCCGATCACTGCCTCCAAATCCGGGACGATCTTTTCCGGCAGGTAGCAAATCAACTGGTTCGTCCGCGGTTCGGGCGTGATCTGCAAGTTCTGCATCGAACGGCTGCCGCGCTTCTCCACGTTGAGCTTGTTGGCCAACATGTCCTGGATCGTCCGGGCGTAGCGCGAGGCGTCGAGGTATTTGAGCTTGATGAACTTGGTGACGGTCGTCTCCTTCTCGACCATCGACTTGAACTGGTCCATCATCTCCTCGATCTCGTCGAACTGATCCACCTGGGCGGTGACGATCAGCGTGTCCGCCGCCGGATAGGCCGAGATGGTGATGCGGCGTTCGCGGGCCTGGGCCTTGCTGTTGATGGCGTTGGTCACGTTGCGGGCCAGATCGTGAATGCCGTGGCCGATCCCGGGCAATTCATACGTGCGGACCTGGACCTTGTTCTCGGTGATGCTGTCCAGCCGCTCGATCAGCTCCAGGATGTCCGGCATCTTGTCCTCCGGAGCCTGGATCACCAGACTGCGGCCGGCGATGATGTCAAAGCGGTATTCCTGCCCGAGCTTGCTTCGCCGACCCCAGCCGCCCCCGCCGTACTGGGCATTCAGGATGCTGGCGACTTCCCAGGGATTGGCGTTGAGGATGTCGATGATCTTGAGCTGGCCGCGTTTGACGAGGGCCTTCTCGTCGAGTTCGGTGGCCCATTTCTCGATGTCCTCGAAGTCCTCCTCGTTGCCGCCGACGATCAGCGAGTTCGTCAGCGGTTCGACGCTGATCTGGAGTGTCTTGGCGCGGATTTTCTCGTTGAAGATCGTCCGCAGCACGTTGAAGACCGCGTTCGCGTCGGCGTTCTCCAGCCCGATGGTCCGCAACTGGGTTTCCGTCGTCGGCGGCTGGTCCAATTCAGCCACTAGCGCCTCGGCCATGTCGATGGCGAACTTCGGGGCGCTGATGGTGATGCGGTTAAGGCGCGTATCCACGCCGACGTTGATCCGCTGCGCCACACTGCGCCCCCGCCGCGCTCCGACCTGTTGAATCAACAGGTTGCGGAGCTGTCCCGCGATGTAGTTCGCGTCGGCCTCTTTGATCTCGATAAATTTCTGCTCGGCCACCAGGTCGACCGTCTCGGCCTCGAACTTCTCGATCAGGTCGTTGATCCGCTCGTACATGTCCTGTGGGGCGTTGACAATCAGCATCTCGGTGATCGCGTCGTAGGTGAACGTCGCCCGCAGACGGTCCGGCCGCTGCGGCTCCTTGCTGAAGGTCTGCGTCAGGCTGCGGGCCAGGGCCTGCACGTCGAGCCCTTCCAGCTTGCGCGCCTCGGTCTTCAGCGGCGAGATAAAGCCCTCGGTCACTTCTTCGTCATACGTGTCCAGCAGCGCCAAACCCTGCACTACGGCGACTTCCGGACCATTGATGATCACCCGGTTGGTGCGCGAGTCCGCGGAGACCTTGATCTGATTGGCGGCGTTGCGGCCCAGCGTCTTCTGGGCATACGTAATCAACTGCTCACGGAGCCAGCGCGACGCCTCGGCCGCCTGGGCGTGCCGCATCTGCCGGAACTCGACCATGTTGACCAGTCCCTTCGACGCCACCTCATACTCGGCGATCAACCGCTCGGCCTCTTCCTGGGCGTCCTTGCTGCACGTCAGCAGGATCGTCTCGCTGGACGGATCGGCGTCGAAGATCGCGACCACGTTCTTTTTTTGCCGAAACGCGCTCGACAGCTTGCGGGCGATCTGGGCCACGTCGGCCCCGGCCAGCTTGATGGTCTTGATGACGATCTCATTGCCCTTCGGGTCATCGAGTTGGTTAATGAACGCCTCGATCTCCGCCATCTTCTCTTTGGGGGCCTTGACGATTAACTGCGATCCCGAGGCGACGGCGGTAACGCGCGTGCCGGCCGGCTGCCCGCGGAAACGTCCCCCGCGCCCGCCGGCCCCACTGCTGAACATGGTCTGCACCGCCTGGGCCACGTCGCGCGGCTGAGCGTAGCGCAGGGTGAAGAACTTCTGCTCGGGCACCTGGGCGGCGACGGCCTCGTCCATCCGTTGGGCGAAGTCCATGATCTTTTCCAGGTCAGCCTTGCCGGCCTGCACGATCAGCGAGTTGGTCACCGCCTCGGCCTGAATCCGCGGCCCGGTCGGCGCGGCCCCCCGGAACCGGCCGCCGCCCCCGCTGCCGGGGAACATCGTCTGAAGCTGCTGGGCGACCGTGTTGGCGTCCGCGTGCGTCAGCGGCAGAATCACGACCTTGTCGCCGGCCCGCTCGACGTCCAGCCCCTCGATCAGGTTCTCGATCTCTTCGATTGCCGGCCGCACGCCGTACACGAAAATCTGGTCGCCGTCGGCTTGGATGGTGACGTTCGAATGCCCCAGGATTGGGTGCTGATAACGGCTGTATAGGCTCTGCAAGGTGGCGGCGATCGTCTGCGCGTTGCCCTGCATGATGTCGAACCTGACCATCTCCGGCGAGTTGGTCAGCACGTTCGAGTCCCAAAGTTGGATCGTCTCCTCGATCTTCGCCCAGTCCTCGTCGGAGCAGATCACGATCAGAATCTGGGCGTCGTCCAGCGGGATGAGCTGGTAATCGCCGGCGGTGGAAATGCTGGGGGAACCACTGGGCCGCCGGCCGCCGCGTGACCGCCGGCGGATGTCGCGCGGCGTGGTGCCGCGGCTCACACCTCCACTGCCGCTGCTGAGTAGCGTGTCGATCATCCCCGCCACGGTGCTCGGCACGAGATTCTCCAGCTCGAGCACGTGCCGCTGCTTCTCGGGCCCCTCCACGTCGAGCCGCCCGATCAGCGACTCGACCTTTTCCATGTCGTCGCGCTCGGCGATGACGTAGAAGAGATTCTTGGATTCATCCGGGACGATCTTCGGAGCGCTCCGCCCGCCGCGCACGCCGCTGGTCGAGAACCCAGATGAAATCTCGGAGACCATCGGGGCAATTGTGCGAACCTCGGCGTGCTCCAGTGCGATCGTCTTGAAGTTGTCGGGCACGGGCTTGTCGAGCAGTGCGAGCATTTCCCGCACGCGGGCGTGACCCTCTTCATTCGCATAGACGTACAACAAGTTCTGGCGTGACTCCGCCGTGATGCGGACCGTCTTCTTGGCCCGCTCATAGATGCCTTCGATGATGATGTCCTCGGGCGCCGCGCCGGTTTGCTGAGGAGTTGTTCGCCGCGTCGGCTGGCGGGTGGTGGTTCGCCGGCCGCGCTGGCTCTTCTTCTGCTGCGCGCGGCGGCGGGCCTCCTCAAGCTGCCGCTGGCGCTGCCATTGCGGCGTCTGGGAGCGGCCCTGCTCCTGCTCGAAAATGCGGTTGAGCAGCGTGGCCACCTCTTGCGCGTCGGCGTGCTCGACCTTGACGACGCGGGTCTCGAACTCGCCGATGTCCGGCTTCTTGTCGAACTCCTGGATCAGCTCAGCGATCTCTTTCATCTTGTCCGCGGTGGCCTTGACGATGATCGAGTTGGTCCGCTCGTCGGCCACCATTTGCACGTTGCTCTGAGCGCCGCGGAGAGCGGCCGTCCGCTTCGGCACCATCCGCCCGGTACGCGGATCTCGCTCGAGCGAAGTGCCCCGCGACGTGCCGCCGCCGAGGTTCAAGAAGTCGCGCACCATCCGCTCGATCTCGCGGGCGTTGGTCTCGATCTTGAAGAACCGCAGCTCGCGCGGATCGTCCGGCGTGATGTCGATCAGGTCCTTCAGCGACAGGAATTTCCGCACGTCCCGGGCCAGGGCGATGATCTTGATCTGATTGGTTTCGTTGTTCGCCGACAACAGCGCGTCGATCGGCATGGCATAGCTGAACATGTCCACGTACTTCTGGGCCGGCAGGTCCTCGACGTGGTAAAAGACCACGACGTAGTCCATGTCGCGCGGATTCACTGCCTCGAACGCCTTTACCGTATCAAACGTGTACTTCAACGGGACAAGCTGCGACATCTCCGAAAGCGGCACGATGTAAATGTGATGCTCCCGCTCGACGAAGCGATAGCCCTTCTCGTACATGATCAGGTTCAGCTCGTCGATCGCCTCCTCCTGCGTGAACTTGTAGTCGCTCACGTAGGTCAGCTCGCCGCCGATGTCCAGCAGGCTGTCCACTTCCATCAACGGTTTGCCGATCCGCTCCACGAAGTGCATGATCACGTCTTCCCAGGGGACCTGCACGAAGTTGAACCACTCCGGCTCGTCCTCCGGGTACTCCCGCCGCTCGGGCACGGCGGACGCCTCCGGCGCGGCAGGGGTCGGTGTCACGGCGGGTGTCGGCGAAACTACCGGGCGCTCCGGGCTCACCGGCCGGTCGGGCACGCGCGGCGAGACAGCCGGCG
>JAGMDK010000150.1 GCA_023128695.1 Phycisphaerae bacterium | reverse complement strand
TTCACGGCACACTGAATTAGCCGCGCTAAAGACGAGGATCACCGAAAGCTGACCGCTGATCGCTTTTACTCGAAATAGCCCACCGCGCGGCGGAACAACGCCAAGCCGTCGCCCTCTGGTCGTGGGGGCCGTGAAGTCCAGCAGGGGTGTTGCGTCCAGGTCACGAAGCGCTCCGGGTGCGGCATCAGGCCGAGCGCGCGGCCCGACTCGTCGCACAGGCCCGCGATAGCCCGCACGCTGCCGTTCGGGTTGTGCGGCTCGCCGTGCAAATCCGGTTCAGGCTCCCGCGGGCCCGTATATGACAACGCATTCTGCCCGGCATCGATCACCGCCTGGCACGCCGCGTCGCCGGCGAAGGTCACCCGCCCCTCGCCGTGCGCGATCGGCATCTCGTAGACCCGGCCTGCTTCGAGAAACACGCAGCGGTCCGTCTCGGCTCGCAAATAAACCCAGCGGTCCTGGAAACCCGGCGGGTCGTTCGGCGCGATAGTACACGTCCGCCCCGAGCCGCCCGTAGTCCGGCGATGCGGCAATATCCCCGCCTGTACGAGCACCTGGAACCCGTTGCAAATGCCGAGCACAAGCTGGTCGGCGTCGATGAACTCGTGGACCTGGCCGATCAAATGCCGTTCAACCTGGGCCGCCAGAATCCGCCCCGCCGCGATGTCGTCGCCGTAGCTGAAACCACCCGGAATCGTGAGGACCTGGTACTCGCGGAGCATCCGCGGCCGTTCGATCAAACGGCGGACGTGAACGCGTGCGGCGTGCGCCCCCGCCAGTTCCCACGCGTGTTGTGTTTCCAGGTCGCAGTTGGTCCCCGCCGATCGCAGAATGAGTACCCGAACCTCAGCCACGAGTCGTCACACCTGCCTCTCTACACGCACAAGCTGAAACCACCCAACGTGTGGCACAGGCTTCCAGCCTGTGAGCCGTGTGGCACAGGCTTCCAGCCTGTGAGTCGTGTGGCACAGGCTTCCAGCCTGTGAGTCCACCGGCAAGATGCCGGTGCCACACGAGTGCCGCGCTTGTGCATACTGCTCGATTCATACACCGTCACTGTCCAGGTAATATACTCGCCAGGGAGCCTTTGGCACACCGCCCGCTTGAATCGTCGTGCCGGACGGGGGAGAATCTAGCTTAGGCGGCCAAACAAAACATGTGGCACGGGCTTCCAGCCTGCGGGAACACCGGCAAGATGCCGGTGCCACACAGTTACAAGATGCCGGTGCCACACGCTGTTATAAAATGGGTGCTGTCTACCGGGAGGCACGAATGAAGTTCCTGTTCACGTTGCTGCTGCTGATCGGCCCGCAGGTGACGCCGGAGCAAATCAAACAGTCGGAGCCCTCCGCCGAGCAACGCGAGCGGCAGACTCCCAGCGTACTGGATATTATCGAGCACGCCTCCCGACAGATCTTCGCCGGGCTCGAAGACGATGGCGGCTGGGACGAACACGGCGGATACATGATCACCGCGTACGAGCGTCTGTACGAGGTCCAGGGCTGGGACAGCGAGCCGGACCTGTTCACCCTCGACGTTATCCGCGAGGTCGGTGCGATCCCGCCGTGGCAGGTGCGCGAGCGTTTCGATGCTCTTGCCGCCCGATACGCGGACCGGTATTTGCTCGACGAAGAGCAGGAGCAGGTGTATCGCGAAATGGTGGAACGCGAGTCGATCGGCCTGTTCGTGCGGCACGCCTCCCAGCTCCTCCCGGACGTGCTCGAGGCCGTCCAGACCCGCCTGGCTAGAGAACCCATCACGGCTGAGCAGGTCGAGCGCTGGTCAAAGGAGATGGCGCCGGTCTTCATGGACATGCGCGACCGCATCGACGTGATGACCGCGGAATTGATGGAAAATCTCGATCCTGAACAGCAGGAACTGTTCCTGGTTGACCTGGAGGCCCTCAACCACCGGCTGGACCGCCTGGACGAAATGGGCGCAGCTTGGTGGGAAGGCGATTGGAAACCCGAAGACTGGGGCATGGACCGGGACCCGATTCAGCTTGGCGAGCGGCGGCCTGACCGCACTGACAAAACCGAACCAGGCTACTCGGGCGAAGACGCCGAGTCCGGAGCACCCGCGTCGAACGGCGTCAGCAAGCCGCTCCGAACATACCCGCCGCCGCCGGGCGACGTGGCAGTCTCGACCCAACCGACGAGCCGGCCGGCTGAAGAGCTCGAGGCCTGGGCCAAGTATGTGCGTGATTTCATACGCCGATACGGGCTCAACGATGATCAGCAACGGCGGGCGTGGACCATTTACGACAACGCCCGCCAGCGCCGCACTTTCCATCAGCGACGCTATGACCGCAAGATCGAACGACACCAGCATCACGCGGCGGCAATGGAGGACGAGAAGCTGCGGCAGCGGCTTACGGAAATCGAAGAGTCCTGGTCTTCCACCCGGAAGATGATTTTTGAAGGGATGAAGCGTCGCCTGGAACGTCTGCCGACTCGTCGACAACGCCGCGCTGCAATCCCGACCACCCGTCCGGGGAAATGACTAGTGCTCTGCCACGCATCGCTTGATGGGTGGCACGGCTGTGTCAGCCGTGTACAAGTCGCAGGTATTC
>JAGMDK010000015.1 GCA_023128695.1 Phycisphaerae bacterium | reverse complement strand
GCTTGATCATCGTCAAGGCTTCCTGGGCATTCTCGTAGGCGAACACTTTGTGATCATTCGCGGTCAGGGCCGCCTCGAGCGATTCCCGCATCATCGCCTGGTCGTCAATCACACAAATTCGAGCCATGGGTCCTCCTTGATCCTACGCCGCGCTGGGCTCTCGTGCGTCGGCCTCTGGCCCGTCCCGAGCAGTCACTGCTTCCGCACGCGGTAGTGTTACAACGAACTCCGCTCCGCTTATCCATCATTTCACATGGTTCGCGGCCTGGCCGCCCGACGTGTCCGCGATCTCGGTCCCGATGGCCTGCTTTCGCGCGGAAAGCAGGGCACTGTCCTCCTGATCGCTGCGGAGTATCCGGCGCAGCAACCCGTTGATCTCGTGCAGGACCTCCGAGGACCGGCTGCGCTGCTCGTCCGGCAAGGCCGCGTACACCGCATCCCAATTTCGGCGATACGGGCCCAGTTCCTCATTCAGACGCGCCAGCGAAGCCACCAGGTCCTGGCGATCGCGCAGGATATTGAGTAGCAACTCCGGACGATCGCCCGAGATCATCGAACGCTGCTTCTCACTCAGTTCATGCAGGCTGCGGTACAGATCGCGTTGCTGCGTGAGCAGATCGACCAATCGGGCTGGATCGAACTGAGTGGCCTGACCTTTCATATCGGGCTCCTCTTCGTAATCTCCATCCCCCGGCCGTCACTGGGCGGCGGCAAACACGTTTTGAAACAGGTCCGAGGACGTCTGCCAGGAGGGCGTCATAATCAACCTGGGGCGGCGTTGGGATCAGATGGAACATGGCCACGCTACCAAAGATGGTTGCGACCAACGCCACCGGTATTTCCCAGCGTCCAGCCAACAGTTTGGATGACGGCTTGGACGTCCCTTCTTTGCTCATCCTGAGTCCTATGGTTGCATCCTGCCTGTTCCGCGACGGCGCAGACCGGCTCCGCCGTGGTAGCTATCCATATCGGATGGTTCCTGCGCGAAAGTGCATCAAAATTGCGCGGCCCGGCAGCACGGGAAGGCCCAGCCAACGTATCACATATAGCTGGAGCCCTTCTAGTGCCCCGTCAACGCTGATTTGACGATGGGTGGCACGGCTGTGTCAGCCGTGTACAAGTCGCAGGTATTCACGGCCGACACGGCCGTGCCACCCATCGTTAAGAAACACTGCTCAAGAGCAGTGGCACACCAGCACGTTTCTTGATGGCTGACGGAGCACTTGTGGTATAGTGAAGACTAGCAGGATTCCGATAGTAGCACTTGGAAATTGAGATCTGGGCCCGGAATGTCCGAGACGATTCCCGATGTTGTGCTGATTTCAGCCGACCCTCAGTTCTGTGAGGTCGTGGAGAGACACCGGCCGCGCACGGCCCGGCTCCGCTGCGCTGACTTAGAGGAATTGGCCGCCGAGGGGCCGGTTGCCGCCCGGCAAGTGTGGGTCGATCTGGACACGGCTTCCAATCCGCCGGTGCCGGAGGGGGGGCGTCGAGTGTATTTTTATTCTCGGCAGGAGTCGATTCCGGAAGGGCTCCCGGCCGGTCTATTTCTTCACAAGCCCTGTGCCGCCGTGGTTTTCGAGGTGCTTTGGGCTGATCTGGAGTTGAAGGCTGCCGGCGAGCTAGCGACCGTTGCTACCCGGGCGGGGCGGACACTGTCCGCCTGGCTGCTCGATTTCCAGGAACTCAAGCTCGGTGCCTTGTGCCGAATGCTTATTACCGGACTCGCCCCCCGCCTCGGCTATCGAAACGTCTCGTTGTACCTGCACGATTTCCGCCGCGGCGTGCTCACGCTGACCGAGACGACGCACAGCCGACCCATCGAGCAGACGGTGCCGCTGGGAGCCGCGGGTCAGCACTTGATGGTGGCGGTGGCGCGGAGCGGCCGGTTTTTCCGCACGGACCATGCCCCTGATGAACTCGCCGCCCGTGGGATTCCGCGGCCCGAGGATCGCTCTTACAATGACGACACTTGCCTCATCGCCCCGCTGTGCAGCGAGGGAGAGGTGTGGGGGGTGCTGAACTTCAGCGGGCGCACCCGCACCGCGTTGACCGAAGACGATCCCCCGCTGGATGAAATCTTCACTTTCCTTGGACGAGCCTTGCACCAGGCCCGGGCCTATGACCAAGCCCGCACCGAGGCCCGGGTGGACAGCCTCACCGGGCTGTACAACCAGCGTTGGATGACGGAGTCGCTGGAGAAGGAAATACGCCGGGCCGAGCGCTTCGGCACCCCGCTCGCCGCCCTGATGATCGACCTGGACGGGCTCAAATCCATCAACGATCAGCAAGGTCACGCCGGCGGCGATTGCGTCCTGCGGCACGTGGCCGGCCGCATCACCCGGGTGTTGCGTCACTTCGACGGGGCGGCCCGGATGGGAGGGGATGAATTCGTCGTTATGCTGCCGGCCACGAATCTGAAGGGTGCCCGGCAGGTCGCCCGGCGAGTGCTCGCATCCATCCGTAAAGAAGCCGCCCGTTTCCGGGACGTGGAACTCCCCATGACGGCCAGCATCGGCGCCACCGAGTGGCGTGTGGGTTGGAACGCGGCTCAACTGATAGAAGCGGCTGATCAAGCCATGTACGACGCCAAGCAGAATGGCCGAGATAAGCTAGCCACCCAAGTGAACTCTCGCTCCTCCCCATCCCCGAAGCCGTAAGCTGCATCTAGAAACTAGAAACTGGAAACTAGACTTTGTTACCGGCCGGCACGGGGGCCGGCCGCTACATCTTTGTGTGGCACCGGCTTCCAGCCGGTGGGATGGCCGCTACATTAGAGGCCCCTGCGCGCCGTCGTCTACCTTCCGCGGGGGGCCGGATGAGTTTATAAGCGGGGATTCAGAGAAGGAGTTCGCTTTGAATACCCAATACGAAATCGGCGTGATCGGGGCGGGGAACGCGGCCGAAGGGATCGTTCACGGCATCCTGCGGAACAGCGTGCTGCTGGACGACCGCATCATCGCCTCCGACCCCGACGCCGAACGACGGCGAGTGTTCGAGGAACGCTTCCACATCGTCACGACCGACGATAACCACGAGTTGGTGAAGAAGAGCTACATTTTATTGCTGGCCGTCAAGCCGCAAATCTATCGCGCGGTGGTCGGCGAGTTCGCCAACGTGGTCCGCGAAGACCATCTGCTCGTGTCGATCATGGCGGGGGTCTCGACGGGGGCGCTGGAAGCGTGTTTTCCGCAGATCAAGGCCCGCGTGGTGCGCGTGATGCCGAACCTGGCGTCGCACGTGGGGGCCGGGATGGCGGGAGTCTGTCCCGGGCGGTACGCCAGCGAGGCCGACCTGCTGCGGGCCCAGCGCATCTTCGACGCCGGCGGAAAAAGCGTGCATATCGACGGGGAAGACCTGATGGATGCCGTCACCGCCGTCTCCGGCACCGGCCCGGCCTATTATTACTTCTTCACGGAAGCGGTCATGGAGGCGGCCCGGCGGATCGGCCTCTCGCCCTGGCAGGCGAATCTGTTGGCCAAGCAGACCGCGTTGGGAGCAGCTCAAATGATGCTCGAATCGGGTGAGACGCCCGACCAACTGCGCGAGAAAGTCGCCTCGCCCGGCGGCACCACCGAAGCCGCCTTGGCTGCCATGCGGCAGAGCAGGATCTTTGAACACATCGTGGAAGCAGTAGAGGCGGCGTTCAACCGCAGCCGCGAACTGGGGGCTTAAGTAACCGTGCGCGATTATGCGCCGCCGAAGAGCCGCGGGCGAGGGTGCCATTGCTCTTGAGCTTGCTATTACCCACATTTTCTGAGTTGTATGTAGCGGCCGGGCCCCGTACCGGCCGTGGGAACGTGGGAACGTGGGAACGTGA
Source organism: Phycisphaerae bacterium (assembly GCA_023128695.1). Lineage (GTDB taxonomy): Bacteria > Planctomycetota > Phycisphaerae > UBA1845 > Fen-1342 > JAGMDK01. The sequence goes on along the minus strand of JAGMDK010000015.1, from coordinate 164 downwards.
CAAGGTGATAAGGTGATAAGGTGACAAGGTCTAGTTTCTAGTCTCTAGTCTCTAGTTTCTAGATGTACCGGTCGTCGTGAGCCTTGTTCCGTAGCAGCGCTAGGCCCGGCATTTATGCCGGGTAATCGAGCTTTCTTCCCCCTCCTTTCCTCCGCCGCCGAAGG
>JAGMDK010000149.1 GCA_023128695.1 Phycisphaerae bacterium | reverse complement strand
GCGTTCGATTTCCTTCGGGGGCACGGCTCGGCAGGAGCCTCGCCCTCCCAAGCCAACCCGCACGTTTGGCGTTGGCAGAGCACTGGGCTCTGTCCCGGACGTAGGGTGCGGGGAAACGCCCACCTACGACTACGTCCGGGACGGAGCCCGGACGCTACATTCGGGACGGAGCCCGGCCGCCACATTCGGGACGGGGCCCGGACGCTACATTTGGGACGGGGCCCGGACGCTACATTCGACCTCATGGGCAGGTCGTATTCATCAGCTCGACCAGTGGATCGATGTCCCGCCAGTTCACGCTGCCGTCGGCGTTCACGTCGTTGTTCTCGAACGGGCAGACCGGCGTGTCAGGGGCGAACAGACTCTCCCAGGCCGTCACGTTGTCGTTCATCGCGGCCACGAAATAGTCGATGTCGCGCCAATCAATCTCGGCGTCGCAATTGCTGTCGGCGGAGCAAACCGCCGGCGGCGGACAGGGGTTCGGCGTGCAGCCCGTGTTGCCGCCTTGAAAAACCCCGCCCTCGCTCTGGCAATCCTCCTCCGTCTTGACGTTACAGACGCCGTAGGGATAACAGCAGGCTCCCGGCGGTTGCGGGCAGAGATTCGGATTGCAACTGGTCCCCGGCCCCAGCCAGATCCCGCGGCAATCGGAGTTGGGTTTCACCGTGCAACCGCCGTCGATATCGCAGCAGGCCCCGGAGGGCAGCGGGCAGGGATTCGGCAGGCAGTCCGAACCGGCGCCAAACCAGGTACCGTCGCATTCTGCCTCAGTTTCGACGATGCAGATGCCCGAGAGGTAGCAGCAGGCCCCGGTCGGCCCGCTGGAAGGTAGCCCCCAAATCTCAACGTCGTCGATGTTCCAGCCGCAGTACCTCCAGTGGCTGTCCGTCGCTCCCATCGTCCACCGCAGATACACCCTCTCTTGGTAATCAGCGACACCCGAGATGTCGAACTCCTGGAAGACCCACGAGGTATCGGCCACCTCCGCAGTGTTCTCCCAGATGGTCATCCAATTGAGGCCGTCTCCGCTGATCTTGACGAATGCGTGGTCGGCGTCCGGCTCCCCGACACCCAGCCAACGCCGGAACTTCAAATGCACGTCCGAGAGGGTTGTGCAATCGAAGTAGGTGCTGGTCAGGTCCTGCTCTGAAAGCCCGTTCTCGTAGTCGCCGTTGAGATTGTAGCCGTAGACGTTGTTGCCGGTGTATCCGCTGGTCGGATCGGGCCCGCCGTGCTGGCCTCCGCCGCCGGTCGGCTGGCCCCAGGCCCATTGGCCCTCGATCACCCAGCCGGGATCGGTGTCGAACGTCAACGAGTACGCCAACTGCGGCGTACCGATCCGGAGCACGGCACAGCGCGTCGTATCGCCGATGTAATTGGTCGTGTTGAGGAAGGTGAGGGTGTTTTCATAGTGACCGTCGACGAAGGTTTCGGCCTCGGCGTTGAGTGAGACGGTCACGTCGGCGGTATCGTCAACGTCCAGTGAGCCGGAGCCGTTCGTGATCGTGACCCACGAGTGGCTGGGGCTGACCTCATAATCAATCGGTTCCGGCCCTAGGTTGTGCACCGTGTAGACCATGCTGCTCGGCACAAACGGCCCGCCGCTCGGGCCCTCGGCGTCAAACGTTTCCCGCGGCGTCACAATCAGGCCGGTGACGCCCTGGATGGGCACGGTCGGATCGCCGAACAAGGTCAATTCGTAGGTGCACCATCTCATGCACGACTCGTCGATCCGGTAGAGATTGTCTTCCTTGGAATCCTGGTTGGCCCGCCCGATCTGGGGCATGTTTTCGGCGGGATTGTAGACGGCATCCCAGAATTCGCGGTTGAAGCGCTGCGAGGGGCCGTCGGTGGTGTAGTAGGTCCCCCAGCCGTAGCGGGCGTTCATGATCACGGCGAAGGCACCCTGGTCCGTCTTGATGTTCATGTGCTCCGCCCAGCAGTCCATGACGTCAAAATGGCCGGCCGTGCAGGTCTGGGAGTAGACGAAGCAAAGGTCTTCGTTCGTCAGTCGGCTCAGGATATCGCTGCTGAACAGCTTCATGGCATATTCGGAATTGCCGTGCCCGAGATGATCGATGACGTGCGTGCCGCCGTTGATGTGCGCGACGATGTCCGTTAGCGACCAGGGCCAGTCGCGTTCGTACAGCGTGACAATTTCAAAGGGGTACGAAGGAATGCCCACGGTGGTGTACCCGCTGGCATCCGAACCGTCGATGAGCTCATCGAGGACGTTTCCGGCGTACTCCGCCACGCCGCCGAAGCCGAGGTGTTCACCAACCAAGAGGACGTTTTTGGGCTGTAAGTGTTGTCCGGTGAGGTACCAGATGGTTTTGGCGACGAACCGTGTCGCCTCGCTATTGCTGCCGACCGCGGCCCGGCCCACATAGACCTCCGCGACCAGATCGACCTCGCCGCCGCCTTCGCCGTCGGTAGGTTCGCCCCACAGCGCGTCGCCGTCGTAGTTGTAGGTGCCGTCAAGACAGGCGAAATAAATGTCGGCGGGCATGGCGTACTCCTGGGGTCCGCCGTCCCAGGCCGCGACGTACAAGTCCTTGGCCGGAATAATGTCATCGTCAGCCCCGATGATGACGTACTCGATGCCGTTATTCAGATATTGCTCCCGGATATAGTTCCGTACGTCATCGGGATTGCTGCCGCCGGCCTCGCTCGTGGTGTGAATCTCGGTCAGGATGCCGTTGGCGTCGTGGTAATCTTTCAGCGCCCCAAACGGACCGATCAGGCTGGGCGCGGCGAGAATCAACAGGTTGTAGCTCCGCGCCCCGCGTGTTCCCGTAACGGCGTAGGTGTCTACAGCCTCGGGGTTGTCAACCCGGGCCAGCACCTCGCGTCGATCCGTCTCCAAACCCCGGTAGAGAGTGGAAGCCCGCCCGGTCGCGGCCGTGTTCACAACGACCGTCAAGTGCGGGTAGTAATACAGTTCCCCGGAAGTCGGGACGTACTGCACCGGTTGAAGCTTCAAAGTCAGGATTTGATAGCCACGGAAGCTCTGTGTGCCGATCTCCTCGAAGCCCACGCCGGGAAAGGCCCGGTCCCAGCCATAGATGGCCGGGTCTGGAGTGGGAGCACGGGGCGGCTCGAAACGGGACGACAGCGGCGCCGGGCGCGAAACCGGCTCGATCAAGTAGCCGCTACCGAGTGAGACCTTCTCGCTCGGCACGATCTCGATACTTGCTACTTCGGCACCAAAGGGAAGCAGGATGCGCGCCCCGCCGGCCGGCAGGGCCGGTTCGCCCACCTGGCCGCAATTCGGAACGGCCGGCATCGTCACCCGGTCATACTGTCGGTCTCCCAGGGTGACCGCCGAGATCGCCGGACAATCAAAGGAGTAGTCCACGGTGAGCCGCTCGGCGGCCGCGAAAGCAGATGAGGCCAAGGCCAGGCCCAGAATCCATCCCTGCCCGAAGTAAGCAACATAGCGCATTATCATCCTCACTTTTTCAGCGGACTACTAGTGCTCCATTACATCTCAATTGATGGATGGGTGGCACGGCTGTGTCAGCCGTGTACAAGTCGCAGGTATTCACGGCCGACACGGCCGTGCCACCCATCCGCTTCTTCATCATTCCACGTGTCAAAGAGCACTAGTGCTTCGTCACGCTTGAGCTTTCGGATTGCGTTGTGTGTGCCACTGCTCTTGAGCAGTGTCTTCTTGGACCGACAATGGCGCTGGCACTGCTCCAGAGCAGTGGCACACATTCCGATCGATACGTCGCAAAAGTCCTGTAGCGGCCGGGACATCTAGAAACTAGAGACTAGACCTTGTCACCTTGTCACGTTCCCACGTTCCCACGTCCGGTACAGAGCCCGGACGCTACCTTATTGTGTGGCACCGGCTTCCAGCCGCTGGGACGTCCGGTACGGGGCCCGGCCGCTACATTGGGACGGCCGGTACGGGGCCCGGCCACTACATTGGGACGGCCGGTACGGGGCCCGGCCGCTACATTCGAGCTCACGGACAGGTCGTATTCATCAACGTTACCAGCGGGTCGATGTCTTGCCAGTTGCAAGTCCCGTCTTCGTTCACGTCGTTGTTCGCGAAGGAGCAACTGGGAGAGCCGGGCGCGAACATCGCCTCCCAGGCCGCCATATCATCGTTCATGGCAGCAACAAAGTAATCAATGTCCTGCCAAGTAACCCCGTCATCGCAGTTGCTGTCGCCCGGGCAGACCGACGGCAAACACGGGTTCGGATTGCAATCCGTACCCATCCCCAGCCATGTGCCGGTGCAACCGGCCTGGGTCGCGATGATGCACGAATCATCGGCCAGGCAGCAGGCCCCGGACGGCTGCGGACAGGGATTCGGCGTGCAATCAGACCCCTCGCCCATCCACGTGCCGGTGCAATCGCCAATCGCCTCCACACTGCACGTACCGTCGGCCTGGCAGCACGCTCCAATCACGCCCGAACAGGGATTGGGCGTGCAGGTCGTCCCCGCGCCCATCCAGACGCCGTTGCAACCGCTTTCAGGGGTGATATTGCACGTGCCATCGAGTTCGCAGCAAGCCCCGGTCGGCTGCGGGCAGGGGTTGGGATCGCAGTTCGTCCACTCGCCTTCCCAGGCCCCGGTGCAATCCGCCTCGCTTGTGACGTTGCACGAGCCGTCGGGGTAGCAGCAGGCGCCGGTCACGCCCAAGCACGGGTTCGGATTGCAACTCGTCCCTGCTCCCAGCCAATCGCCGGTGCAACCGGCCTCGGTCGTCACCGTGCAGGCCTCCGCGATGCAGCAGGCCCCCGAGGGCTGCGGACACGGGTTCGGAGAGCACGTGCTGCCCGACCCCATCCAGGCCCCCGTGCAATCGGCCGCGATCGACACGAGGCAGGAGCCGTCGCCCGGACAGCAGGCCCCGAGCGGCGGGGCGGCGTTCAAGGCCCAGATCTGGACGTCGTCGATATTCCAGCCGCAATATCTCCAGCCCCCGTCCGTCGCGCCCATCGTCCAGCGCAGGTACAGCGTCGACTCATCATCGGCGATCGACGACAGGTCATACTCCTGCTGTACCCAGGACGAATCGGTGATCTCGGAGCTGTTGTCCCAGACCGTCACCCAGGTCATCCCGTTGTTGCTGGCCCGGACGTAGGCGTGGTCGTAGTCCGGCTGCTCAACGCCCAGCCAGCGCCGGAACTTCAGCGTCACATCCGCCAGACCCGTGCAATCAATCGTGCTGGTGGTCAGGTGGCGTTCCGGCAGGTTGTTCGGATAGTCGCCGTAGAGGTTGTAACCGTAGACGTTGCTGCCGCTGTACCCGCTGGTCGGATCGGGCCCGCCATGCTCCCCGCCCCCGCCGGTCGGCTGCCCGAAGGCCCAATCATCATCGGTCATCCAGCCGGGATCCGTGTCGAACCGCCACTCGTAAATCATCTGGGCGGAGCCGACGCTCAGCGAGACGTTCCGCGTCGTGTCCCCGATGTGATTGGTCGTGTTGACGAAGTTGACCATGTCGGCGTAGGTCGCGGCGGACAGACTGTTGGCATTGGAATTGATAGACACGGAGACCGTCGTCGACCCGTAGGCGGGGAGGTAACCCGAGCTGCTGCTGATCGTCAACCACGACGCGTTCTTGCTCACGCTGTAGTTGATCCCGTAATCACCCATGTTCTCCAGCGTGTATACCTTGCTGCTCGGCGTGAACGGCCCGCCCACCGGACCCCCGGACTCGAAATCGGTCAGCGGCGAGACGCTCAAGCCCTGATCCGCCGAGTATTCCACGTAACAGGCCGCATAGCCGATCCGGGAGCACCCGTACGGGATGCGCATGTATCCGCCGTCCTCGCCCCACCATGTGCCCCACGAGTTGCGCATGAACCACACGCCGCCGGCCTGGTCGTCATCCCAGCCGACCAGCACCACCGCGTGATTCACCGTCCCGTTCGTGCACGAGTTGTAAATGCCGCCGTTATAGGCCTGCATCGCGGCATCGGCGTAGACGGCGACCGAGACCGGACCGTAATCCATAATGGCCTGCTTGATGTTGTCAACCGGCGGAATGCTCCCGCTGCCGCCGACGTAGTGCCAGTCGAGAATCCAATAATCGTGCGGATACGGACAGTAACACGGGTCGTCCTCGGCCGTATACGGGCAATTCGCCTCCAGCACGGCCCCGTCGTCGCCACAGGGATCGTTTTTCCATTCGTGGTAGTCGTGCGCCCACCACCCGCCGTCGCAGCCATAGCCGTCACTGTTGCAATTGACCAGCCACTGTTCGGACAGGTTGACCGTGACGCTGTCGTGAATCTTGATGTTGCACTCCAGGGGGCCGACCGTGGCGAACGCCCAGCAACTCCCGCAACTCCCCTGACTCTTCACCGGCGTGACGCCGCCCAGGTCCCGCCAGTCGAAGACCGCCGGCAGGTCGCGGGTCGGCGTGCACGGGTCAAAATCGGCGTCCTTCTCCCAACCTTCCGGCACCACGAGCCCGCACAGGTCTTCCAGCGGTATCTCGGTGGCGGGGTTCCTGCCGACCGTGAAAGTCCAGCCGTTCTCGGCGGCCTGCTGCTGCAAGTCGGCGATTTCCCGGTCCGATAGCTGACCGAAGGCGCCGGCCGGGATCAGCAACAGGAGCGTTACTGCCAAGAGGGGGAACAGTTGCAGCCCCCGACATCCCAATGAGCGCATGGTCATAAGTGTCACGTTGTTCTCCTTCATCAAGTGGTTAGGGAAGATACCTGGTTCATCGTCGGGTGAAGATACCTGGCAGTCCGTTGAAAGCGGACTGCTAGACTAAACACATGCCCCGCCCCCAGATCTGCTGGTGGTGAACGCCACACAGAACTCTCCATCGCATTCGCATCGCCCCTCGGCTTAGCGTTCAGGGGACGATCTCGCCTGCTTTCACTCCATAAGTTGAGAATATCGGTTTTGGGGCCACGATGCAAGGGAGAAGTGAGACCGGCATGATCGTCGCCGAGTGTCCCGCCATCCCGGGCTGTATCTCGCAAGGAAGGACGGAGGCCCAAGCCCTAGCCAATATCCGCGAGGCCATCGAGGCGTGTCTGGAAGCACGGGCCGCGCACGGCATGCCGCTCACCGTTGCGATTCGTGAGATCGAGGTCACAGTCTGATGGCTCAACTACCGGTGGTTTCGGGCGCGCAGGCAGTATGCGCGTTCGGAAAGGCCGGGTGGACGAGGATCGCCAGCGGGGCAGCCATCTCGTGATGCTGAAGCCGGGACGCAACGTGAGCCTGTCCCGGTCCGACCACCGGACTATCGTTCAACGCCTCGTGGAGCCCCTTCGCCGAATCGTGAAGCTGTAAGGCCTTTTCCACCCGCGCCGATCAGCGCCTCGACAAAGTTGTCCAGCCAGGCGTTGAACGCGGCGTCGCCGCCGGGGATGTAGTCGGCCATCGCTTGGGCTCCCTTGCATCAAGAGGGGTGATTGCGGGATCGATGCCATTGTCCCAGAATCGCGACCACAGGTTCAAGGAACTTGGGTCACTCGTCACCCGTGTTCTACTCCCGCGCAAAGGCCAGGATGTGGTCGCAGAGTCTTGCCAAGATCGTCGATGCCTTGCCCTCATCCTTCAGTTTCTCCAGCGTCGCACTGATCAGCAAGTTATTTTTACGACGCACACCTGCGGTGTAGTGGTTTGCTTCGCGTACTGTCTGCTCCGCGCTATCCCAAACCGCGATCCCCACGTCACGCTTCACTACATCGAAGATGTTTGTCCGCCACATCACAACGTTGTCAGACCAGAGATCGTCCGAAGGAAGGGGGTCAGCCTTCGTGAGGCCGCATAGCCGGAGGATACACGAATTGTTACGGCGGTGGTTCTCTTGCTCGTTGGCTTTGCTTTCATCTGCATCCGAGTCGAAGACGACGAAACAGCGGATCCCCAATTCGCAGGCTATTGCGAGAGGCCTGCTCAGCGAGACCTTGCCGTCGCAAACAACAAAGTGACAACCATTCTCTCGAAATGCGTCCCATTTCTCCGTCAATTGCAGATGCGTGGAGATGAACGCCACATCCTCAATCCCTTCGACGAGGATGGCCACACGCGTGAAGAACAGCTCACGTTGCGACGGCTGCATGATTTGCCCGACTCTTGCCATTAGTGCCGAGGGCGCGCCCGGGCTCTCTCCAAGCGCGTTAGCCAGGCGCTTTTCCATATCGTCGTAGGTGGCTGCTTTCACGATAGAGGCGCGCTTCTCACGGGACTTCCTGACTAGCCGTACACTCTCGAACCCTTTGGCAGAAACGAAATACGGGCTGTGTGTTGTCACGAGGATTTGTGCATTACCCTCCGTCGACGAAGCCAGTTTTTCCAGGACCCCGGCAATATGCTGTGCCTGTGGAGGGTGCTGGTACAATTCCGGCTCCTCAAAGCCGAGGAGCAATGTTGGGCTGCTCTCCTGATCCGCCGTTGCCAACTCTTGGAGGATCGCGAGAAGGAAAGACCGCTGCATACCATGGCCGAGGCGTGGCACCTCGCCGATGAAACCGTCTTCGCCAATGGAGACGCGTGCAACCGGCTCTTTAACTGCCAATGACTTGTTGGGGTCGTAGTACCAATCGAGCGACAGATCGGCCCCGGGGTTCGCCCAACTGCGAAGTCGTGTTCTGATAGAAGCTGCCAGACCGGCAAGCGTATCCTTCTCCTGGTCGATTACCTTCTTGTACGATTCTTCGAGTTGCTTCCTCAGCGCCGCGATAGGGTCGTCAAAGCTAACCTTCGTGCGCACCGTCCGCTCGAGCAACTGGCCTAATGCCGTCTTGCTTCCTTCTTCCTGCTCGGTCGACGCATCTTTCACTGCTGGCACGTAGACCCATTGCAGGTACTTCGACAGCCGGTTAGTCCCCTTGGTCCACCCGTAGAACTGGTTGGTGTCGTCGAGCAGTTCGCACTCCCCCGGATGGGCCTCCTCATAGGATCGAAGGGCTTCGATCATCGCTGCTTTCGTGCCCGGGGGCGGCAGATCTGGGCAGTCCTCCCTGATCTCCGTGTAAATCTCCTTCAGGTTGCCAACCTTCGCCGCCTTGTCGCTCTCTGCCTCAAAGAATCTGGCAAACTGTTTCATAACGAGACGAATGCCGTATTGTATGACCTCCGCCGCTTCGACCGCTGGGTCCCAGACGGCTTTCGAGAAGATGGTAAGCTGACCCTGGCGGTAATAGTGCTTGAAGTCCACCTCCCGCGCCTCCTGTGACAGATCATCGAATGTGAGGGTTATGCGGATCGGCTCAGTCGTGTTCTGGTGGTGAAAATCCTCTGATCTCAGCTTCAGCACGTCCGTTGCCGTTGAGGCATTGTTCCGGAAGAAGACGTTGAGGGCAGTCAGGATCGCTGACTTGCCGGCGCCATTCGATCCAACGAAACATGTGTAGTCGTCAAAAGTGATTGTCTCGTCCCTGAATGACCGGAAGTTCTGGATTCGCAATCTACGAAGTCGCATTACTCTTCACCCCTTGTATGGTCTGGTGCCCTTACACGTATGGTTCGGACGGGTGCTCCGGGGTAAACACCCTCGGGTGCGACGGGCAGCCCCAGCTTGCCCATACTTCTCAACCCTCGATCGTCGCGCTGGCCGTTTCGCTCCACGGGCCCGCTTCGCCGCGAGTGCTGAGCCATCGTAACATGTAATGCGCGGTCTTCCCACCGTCCGGGCCGGTGAACTCGGCCACGGCGGGGGTGCGAGTGCTCAGCAGCAGGAACTGAAGCTGGTGCGAGAATCCCTTCTCGCACCCGTGTTCAACAGGAATCCTTTCCTGTGGAGACAGGGGCCGAGAAGGGATTCTCGGCCCAGCAAGGGATTCTCGGCCCAGCGACAGTCGAGGGGGCTCGGCCGTAGAACATGGGAAAATGCGCGCTGCCAGCAACGGCCGGTACGGAGCCCGGCCGCTACATTCCAAATGCAGGCCGCCGAAAGCGTCCTGCGCCCGGCCGGGAGCCGGAAGCCGGGCCCTGCGCGCCTCGCACAACCAGGCATGCCCGCTGTCGATGAATTCGAAGAAGTCGTGGTGCGGCATGACGAAGTGCCCGCGACAGACAAGCGTGCAGAGTAGGTCAATAGCCACTCAACTTAGTTACTCTTCGTGCCCTTCGTGGTTGGAAATTGAACCACGAAGAGCCTGGCGC
>JAGMDK010000148.1 GCA_023128695.1 Phycisphaerae bacterium | reverse complement strand
TGCTACGTCCGGGACAGAGCCCGGACGCTACATGATCCGGCTGGCCTGTTGGACTGCGAAGCGATAATTAATCTCGATCACGCTCCTTCGGCACGATCGGAACGTAGTCCGGGTACCACATCGAGGCGGCGACTGTGTCTTCCACCTCGTGATCCGGTATCCGCCGTCCCAGATTCTTGTCGGCGGCGTACCGAATCACCGCCGCCGCGATCTTTGCGGTCACCCGCCGCAAGTCGTTCTGGTTCGGGTACAGGCCGCCACGCTCCAGTCGGTCGGCGGTGACGCAATCCGCCAGCGTGCGGGCCGCGATGGCGAACATCTCCGTGGGCACCTCGCGCACCTCGGCGATCATCGCGCCCAGCCCCACGCCCGGGAAAATGTACACATTGTTCGCCTGCCCGATGATGATCTCTCGGCCTTTGTACCGGACCGGCTCGAACGGACTGCCAGTCGCGACCAGCGCCCGGCCGTCGGTCCATTCAAGCGCCTGCTTCGGGGTGCACTCCGCCTTGTGGGTCGGGTTGCTCATCGGCATGATGATCGGCCGCCGCACGTGTTTGGCCAGCTCCACGATCATTTCTTGCGTGAAGGCCCCCGCGCAGGCCGTCGCCCCGATCAGCACGGTCGGCTTGAATGTCTTAATCACTTCCACCGGGCTGGCGTGAGTCAGCTTGAGCACGTAATGCTTGAGCACGTCCGGCCGAACGGCATACTCATGGTTGTGCGCGTCCCGCGCGACACGCTTGCTGTGCAGCAGCCCGTCGATGTCGAACATGATTTGCGCCCGGCGGATGTCGTCCGCGTGAACGCCTTCCGCGCGCATCGCGTCCGCCAGTGTTTCCGCGATGCCGGTGCACGCTTCTCCGGCGCCTAGGTACATGATCCTCTGATCGCCCAGTTTTTCGCCGGTTACGCGTAAGCCCGCGAAGATCCCCGCCGACGCCACCGAGCCCGTGCCCTGGATGTCGTCGTTGAAACTCGGCAGACGCTGGCGGTAGCGCTCGAGCAGCGTAAAGGCCTGATCCGCATGGAAGTCCTCCCACTGCAACAACGCCCGCGGCCAGACCTCTTGAACCCCCTGGATGAAAGCCTCGACAAATTCCTCGTACGGCCGGCCCCGCAGCCGCCGCTCGCGGTACCCCATGTAATAGGGGTCGTTCAATAAGTCGGAGTTGTTGGTACCCACATCCAGGCTGATCGGCAGGCAGCGGGAGGGATGAATCCCCGCCCCCGCCACGTACAACGCCAGCTTCCCGATCGGAATTCCCATCCCCCCGGCACCCTGGTCCCCCAACCCCAGGATCCGCTCGTTGTCGGTCACCACGATCAGGCGGATGTCGGCCCAAGGCGCATTCCGCAACAATTGCGGAATCCGGTCCTGGTCGTCCGGCGTGAGCCAGATACCGCGGGCCGAGCGAAAGATATGCGTGAACTGCTGACACGCCTGGCCCACCGTCGGCGTGTAAACGATCGGCATGTAGTCAACCAGGTTCTCCGTCAAAACGCGATAGAACAGTATCTCATTTCGCTCTTGCAGCCCGACCAGCCCGATGTACTTCTCCAGGTCGTCGGTTTTCGCGCGGATGTGCTCTTTTTCGAGCTGGACTTGCTGTTCGATGGTGAGGACCCGCGGCGGCAGCATTCCCGACAGCCCGAGGGTCTCCCGCTCCGCCCGCGGAAAGGCCAGCCCCTTGTTGACCGCCGGGTTCTTGAGCAGCCACGCTCCCCGCTTGGCGGTTTGGATAATATCTGGAGGGCATATGCTGCTCAATCGTTTCTCTCTGTTCATGCCGCGAACTCCTCTAGATGCTACTATCGTGCTGAACGACTTCTTTGGGTCGGTTTCCAACGAGCTTTCTGTTACCGTCGACAGACTGTAGCATGAGGCTATGTATTAGGGTAGTGAGCACCGGCCCGCCGGCAGTCCGCCTCACGGCCCCGACAGCCGTTTGGGAATCAGCGTGGGCCGGCGAAAGGAGACTCCACGATGGCCGACGAAGAAGAACATTTCGAGACCTGTGATGAATGCGGTGCAACGATTTATCCCGAGCACCTCGAGAAGGGCATGGCCGAACAGTGGCGGGGCAAACTGCTGTGCGTGCATTGCCTCAAGGACATTCGCTCCGCGGCGGCGGCGGCGGAGAGCACCGAAACGGCCGAAGAGGTGCCGATCGCCCTCGTGGAGGCCGATGACTCCGAGATCGACGACGGCGGGCTCAAGTATGATACGAAACCGACCGCGATTCGCTCCTTCGGCAGCGGCCCGGGCGGGATGGGGGAAGGGCTGGCCGCGGCCGAGGAAAAACTGCATCGGGCGATGTTGAAGGACTCGCCGAACGCCACGCGGGCCCGCGTTTTTCACTGCAAGCTGGCGGACGCCGCGCTGGTTTATATTACCGAACAGATCAACGAGTGGACCGACAGCAACGACGACATTCAGATCAAGTTCGCGACAAGCTGCATCGGCGTCGTTGAAGGCAAACACGCCGACCCGCATTTGATCGTCACGGTCTTCTATTGATGGATTCTCCGTAAGTAAGGTACAAACGCGGATAAGTGGAAGACGAGATGAAACTGGCTCGGTTCGTGAGTGATGAGGGACGGGAGTATACTGGACGGCTGACCGGCGAACGTAGCGCCCTGCCGTTAGTGGGCGAGCTGTTCGGGGAGTTGACCTTCGCCTCGGATGAGGTCTCTGTGCGGAAATACCTGCCGCCCCTCGCCCCGCCGAACATCTTCGCGATCGGCCGCAATTACCTCGGCCATGTCGCGGAAACCAAGGCCCGCCTGCCCGAGCAACCGCTTATCTTCCTGAAGGCGACGACCTCATTGATCGGCGACGGCGACAAGATTGTGTTGCCGGCGAGTGCCGCGGACGAAGTTGATTTCGAGGCTGAGCTTGCGATCGTTATCGGGCGACGGGCTCGCCGGGTATCAGAAGCAGCCGCCCTTGATTTCGTGCTGGGGTATACGTGTGCAAATGATGTCTCGGCCCGCGATTGCCAACGCAGCGATAAGCAGTGGAGCCGGGCCAAGAGCTTCGATACATTCTGTCCGTTGGGACCGTGGCTGGTGACGCCGGATCAGCTCGACCCGGACCACTGTGCGATCCGCAGTCGGTTGAACGGACGGGTGATGCAGGAGGCGAACACGAGCGCGATGGTTTATTCGTGCGGGCAACTGATTAGCTATCTGTCACATCAATTCACGCTCCTGCCCGGGACGATCATCCTGACCGGCACGCCGGAAGGTGTCGGATACGCACGGCAACCGCCGGTGTTCTTGCGGGCCGGCGATCGAATCGAGGTGGAGATTGAGGGCGTTGGCAGCTTGTCGAATCCCGTGGCACGCGAACCGTAGCGGTCGAGCGCAATCAGAACCCGAAGCGCAATCAGAACCCGAAGCGCAATCAGAACCCGAAGCGTAAGCGAGGGACCAGAACCCGAAGCGC
>JAGMDK010000147.1 GCA_023128695.1 Phycisphaerae bacterium | reverse complement strand
GACATTTGGCCAGCAGTGCTCGTCTATTAGCTGATCGCTGATTGCTTACACGAAGAGTAAGTAAATCCGTAGGGTGTCTCTCGACGCATCATTCTCTTGCTCACCGCGGATAACGGGCCGCGATGGGCATGCGGCGACCGAAGCCGAAGGCGCGGGAGGTTACTTTGAGGCCCTGGGCGGCCTGCTGGCGTTTGTATTCGCTGGTCTGCATCTTGCGAATCACGTCCGTGACGACCTGCTCGTCGAAACCCGCCGCGACGATCTGGGCCGGGCTCTCCAGACGCACTTCGTAGCGCTCCAGAATCTCATCGAGCACCTCGTACGGCGGCAGTGAATCCTGGTCGGTCTGGTCCGGTTTCAGCTCGGCCGAGGGCGGCTTGGTGATGATGTTGCGCGGGATCAGCTCCCGCCCGGCCCGCTCGTTCATGTGCTCGGCGAGCTGGTACACCATCGTCTTCGGCACGTCGCTGATGACCGCCAGGCCGCCGGCCATGTCGCCGTAGAGCGTGCAATAGCCGACCGCCAGCTCGCTTTTGTTGCCGGTGGTCAGCAGCAGGCTACCGAACTTGTTGGAGAGGGCCATCAGAATCACCCCCCGGCTACGGGCCTGGATGTTTTCCTCGGCGATGCCGGACTCGCTACCCGCGAAATGCGGTTGCAGGCTCCGCTCGAACGCGGCGTGCATCGGCTCGATTTCGATGATAGAAAAGCGGACGCCGAGGTTCTTGGCCAGGGCCTGAGCGTCGGAGATGCTGTGGTCGCTGCTATAACGGCTGGGCATCGCCACGGTGTGTACGTTCTCGTTGCCCAAGGCCTCCGCGGCGACCACGGCGACCACGGCCGAGTCGATCCCGCCCGAGAGTCCGATCACCGCCGAGCGGAAGCCGCATTTGTGCACGTAGTCGCGCAGGCCCATGACCAGCGCGTCGCAGAGGTTGGCCGGGCCGGTGGGATAGGGTTCGCGGCGTGTCGCCGACAGGTCGTCGAGATCGACCAGCAGCAGGTCTCTGGCGAATGCCCGGGCCTGGCCGACGAGGTCGCCGTGGGCGTCAACAACACAACTTCCGCCGTCGAAGAGCTGCTCGTCGTTCCCGCCGACCTGGTTGACGAACATGATCGGCACGTGGTTCTTGCGGGCGCGAGAGCGGATGAGGTCCACTCGGATCTCGTGCTTGCCGAGGAAGTAGGGCGAGGCCGAGATATTGAAGAGCACAGCGGCTCCCGCCTCCGCCAACTCGCGGACCGGGTCGCAGGCGTAGAGCGGCTGACCCATCATCTCCTCGTTTGACCACATATCCTCGCAAACGGTCACGCCGAGCCTGACGCCGGCGAAGTCGAACACCGACTGCGGGCCGGCCGACTCAAAGTAGCGCACCTCGTCGAATACGTCGTAGATGGGCAGCAGCCGCTTGCGCCACCGCGCCAGCACACGACCGTCATGCACCAAGGCGGCGGCGTTGTAGAGCGGCCGACCGAACGCCTGCTGGTTACGTTCCGCGAAACCCACGATGGCGGCGACATCCGTGGCGTGAGCCGCGATCTGCTCCAGGGCCGCCAGGTTGCGCTCGATCACGTCTTCTCGCAGCAGGAAATCCTTAGCCGGATAGCCGATGATGGTCTGCTCGGGGAAGACGGCGAGTTGGGCCCCGGCCGCGGCGGCGTGCTGGAGGCCTTCCAAAACACGCCGCGTATTCCCGGCGATGTCGCCGATGGTCGGATTGGTTTGGACCAGCGCGACCTTCACATGCGTACCTCCTAGAGACTAGAGACTAGAGACTAGAGACTAGAAACTAGAAACTAGAAACTGGAAACTAGAAACCGCTGGTGCGAGATTCCTATCTCGCACCACTCCAGGCAGGATTCCGATGCTGCCACTCGTCAGCGGAAAAGGATTCCCGCAGAAAGTGGTGCGAGAAAGGATTCTCGCACCAGCATTGCTGTGTGGCACCGGCTTCCAGCCGGTGATCCGGCCAGTACGGGGCCCGTCCGCTACTGTCTTAGTTGCAGCACGACGGTCACGCTCAGGGCCGCGATGCCCGCCAGCGCCAAAATGCCGGCAAAAAGCATGATCAGCAGGAAGCGGCGGCTCTGCTCGCGCACGAGGACGGTCATCGATTCGTGTTGCTCACGCTGCGCGGTGTTGAGCTGCTGAAGGACCTCGACCTGGGCCGTGCCGGATGACCCCAGCGTATCGACCGCCTGACCGAACTGCTGCAACGAGTGCATGAGCTGCATATGTGATTCCTGCGCGAGCTCCATCTGCCGCGCTACGGTGCGAATCGCCTCGGCCTGAGTCATCAACGAATCCGGTACGCGGCCGAGCGTCTCACTCAGTTGGACCGCGTGTTTACTCGCCGCGTCGGTATGCTCTGCTATGGTCCGCAAGCATTCGCCCTGCGAGCGTTGCGCCTCGGCCAGTTGTTCGAGGATTCCGCCCACGCGCTCGAGCGAGCCGGCGAGTTCCACAGCCCGCTGGTCCTGTCGCCGAAAGTGCTCTCGCATGGCCCCGGCCAGCTCGATCAAACGCAACGAGACCTCGCGGGTCTGGGCCTGCCGCGCCCGCCGCCGTTTCCACCAGGGCAATGTTTTGGCCTCGGAGACAGGCGCAAGCGCGACAGCCCCGGCACCCTCGGCCGGTTCTACCTCGGCCGCAGTGCCGGAGTTGTTCGAAGCGGCGGGGCTGGTAGCTTCAGAACGAAACAGGTTACTCACACTCCGCCAGATAGAGCCCTGCTCGGTCATAGGGGTACCTCCATGTACACGTCGTGCGTTCATCACTCGTATCGCGGATTATAGGGTTTCGGACTTGTAGGTGCGAGAAATGATTCTCGCACCAGCGTCCATTGTTGTGTGGCACCGGTGGGTGGCACGGCTGTGTCAGCCGTGTACAAGTCGCAGGCAATCACGGCCGACACGGCCGTGCCACCCAGCCGTGTACAAGTCGCAGGCATTCACGGCCGACACGGCCGTGCCACCCAGCCGTGCCACCCAGCCGGTGGAACGGCCGGCACGGGGGCCGGCCGCTACAAGCTACGTCCGGGACGGAGCCCGGTCGCTACATTTGAGACAGAGCCTAGTACGGCTCCGCGCGGGCGTGCTCAATCGCTTTGAGCAGAACCTTGATCGGCTCGCTGGGCACGAACAGCTCGCCGCGCATCACCTGTGGCTCGAGATAGAAAGTAAAGCCGGCCAGCGGCGTTGGCCGGTCGGCGGCCTTCACCGCCGAGATGGGCAAGCCCACCTCCCGGGCCACCGCCGTCAGGATCTCGAAACACCGCGGCACGTCCACCAACATGCAGAATTGCGGGTCGGGCGAAAGAGTCTTGAAGAGAGCCACGACACGCTTGTCACGGCTCAGCGGCGGCCCCTCGGCAGAGAGGAGTTGGGTCAACAGCCGGCGCGCGTCGTCCCGCGGCCCGAGAGCGTAGGCAACACCCTCGGGATGTGGAGCCAGGTACATGGCCGAGTCCTCGCCATAGAACATCTGCATCATTACCTGCGCCCGGGACTCATCCGCCTCGACCTCGAAGCAAAAGACATCAGCCTTGACCGCCCCCACCTGCTCACTCTCGCTGCGGAGCGTGGCGGAGGAAAATGTCCCCCACATGTTCATCATCTCCGGGCACTTCTCGAACGCCATCCGGGTATCGCGTTGAACCGCCTCGCCTTCGTCCGTCAGGTAGAGCCCCGAGAAACACAAGCACTTTCCGTCCGCGGCCCGCCCGAAGACACAGTTGTAGCCGGACATCTTGCGTTGCGCCGCGATGCTCATTTCCAGCGCGGCCTCGAAATTCTCACTGCCGATCTGCTCCTTGAGGGCCTCCATGCCCAGCATGGCTTTGATCATCGCTTCGTTCAGCCCCTCCACGCCCGGCGGGAGCTCCCACTCGGACGCAAACACGACCGCGCCGGCGCCTGCCGGCAAACCCCGCAGGAGGTCGCGTTTCGGCTTGTGCACGCGCTTCAAATACCTTGCCAGTTCACCCCCCGGCTTGAACGTAGCCCGATCCTGGACGAAGACGCCCCGCGAATCGACCCGCAGGGCCAGGGCATAGGTCTGAACCTCAGAGACCAGACTCCGAACCTGCTCGAAAATCCACTTCCAAATCTGGATGCCCGCTTCGGCTTCCGGGCCGGCGACCGCCATCCCCATGTAGGCGCCCTGCGCAATCATGTCCAAGTGCCGCTCCAGGATGTCGTTCCACGCGGGAACGTCTATGTGGAGCACGACCTGCCGCCGCGCCAGCAAATCCGCGTTTTGCTCCATGAAGCGCCGGGTGAACGTGCCGCCGGACTCCAGCGCCCGCCGCAACTCACTCTTTTCCCGGGCAAAGATGCCGACGTTGTCCTTGCCCACCGCCACATAGCCCTTGTCGGCGAGCTCGAAGAGGCGGGCGCCGGCGGGGAGCTCGGTCGGCTGCGTGGTGCTCGCCAACTGCTCGAGAGTGGAGAAGGAGGCGATCAGCAGCGGCTCTTCATCCTCCGCGGAAATCGCCAGGACAAACGCCCCGGCACTGTTCAACGCCGCGGCATTCTCACCGAACGGCTCCTCGAGAATTTCCAGGGCGGTAATCGCGGCCATATCCTCGACCCCGATCGCTTTGCCGAAGTCCGAGATGCCGGCCACCAGACGATCGAAACTGGGCACGACGACGATCAGATGCGTGTCGTCGGGCACGTACTTCAAGACGCGCTCCAGGCCCGGCGGAATCCGGGCGGGCTTGGCGGCGGGTGACTGAGCCGCCACGGTCAACGGCCAGATCAAGGCCACGGCGGTCAGCGTAATCAGCGGGCGCATCGTCATTTCTCCTTGCCAGACGAAGCGGAGACGCCGCCCCGATCATAGCCGCGTCCCTGCTCCTATAGTGATTAAATCGCAACCCCGGCAAGATGTCGATGAGGAGCACACAAATTCCGACAAGGGACTCAGCGCTGGCTCTGTTCCTGCTGCCGAGATTGCTGCCAGAGTAGCCGGGCCACGATCGCGACGCCCAACAAACCGGCCTGGATCGCCAGAATCTCCCACACCCTCAGCTCGAGCAGCACCGAGCACCACGCAAACAGCAGGTAACGCGGCCCGCGGCCCAACAGGTATGCCAATGTGAACCGAACCCGCGAGTAACCCCGCAGTACCGCCAGCCAACGGACGGCGTCGATGGGGATGGGTACAAACGCGATCAGCGTGAGCAGTTGAAAGGGGGAGTTGTCAAACCACCGGCTCGCCCAGCCATAGAGTTTCGTTCGCCGCAGCCGCCGCCCCAGCCCGAAATGAAAGAGGTACGCCAGCAGGTGGTACTCATTCAGGTTCGCGACCACGGTGGCGAGGGTGCTCAGGCCCGCGACCGCCACGACGCGGACCCAGCCGGCCTGTAGCGGCGCAAAGTCGGGCGAGGCGGCCAGAAGGATGATCCACGCCGTCGGCAACGGCACAAAGATATTGCACAACGAGAGGTAGAAGCACATCAGGGCCAGCAGCCAGACCCAAATCGCCGGCGCGTAACCCTGATATGAATTCTCGAACGCATAGACCGCCAGCGCCGCCAGGCCGATCATCCAGACCAGAAAACAGGCAAACCAGGCCCGCGTCCCACGCAGGGGCCAAGCAAGCGACTCAGACGCGGGAGTGTCGAGCATGGCAGCCGGGCCGGCCGCCGGCTGCAAACCTGCGGTGGAACCAACGTCAGTCAACAAAGCACCCGTCACGCATGTGCAGAATACGGTCGGCTGTTACCGTCAACTGCTCATTGTGAGTAATCATAACAATCGTCTGCCCGTGCTGTCTGTGCAAACCGGTCAATAACTCCAGAATCGCCGTGGAATTCCCCGAATCGAGATTGCCTGTGGGCTCATCGGCCAACAGCAGCGCCGGCCTGCCCACCACGGCCCGGGCGATCGCCACCCGCTGCTGCTGCCCGACCGAGAGCTGTCCCGGCTTCTTGTCCGCGCAGCCTGCCAAGCCGACCTGCGCGATCAACTCGCCGACCTGACCGTCGGCCTCCGCCTTGCGAATGCGCAACGGCAACGCGATGTTCCGCCGCACGCTGATGGTCGGCAGCAGGTTGAAGCGCTGAAACACGAAGCCGAGCTCGTTCCGGCGGAGGCGTGTGCGGGCCGCCTCCGACAGGCCCAACGTCTCACAGCCGGCGATTCCAACCGACTCCGCCCGGGAGGGGGCCATCATCAACCCCAGGATGTTCAGCAGCGTCGTCTTCCCGCAGCCGGACGGCCCCATAATGACCACGAACTCGCCGCGGCGGACCCGGAGGTTCAGGCCGTGCAGCACCGGCTCGACCACCGTGCCATGAGTGTAGTCGTGGTGCAGGCCCCGGACGTCGATCATCAATTCATCGTTCATTCGCTACTCAATGCGAGCGCCGGGTCGAGCCGCGCCGCCCGATAGCCGGGATATAGCGCGCTCAGCACGCCGCCGACCACGCCGATCACCACCGCGAGCAGCAACTGACCGGCCGCGAGATCGACGGTCAAGAGTGGCGCCAGGAACACGATAAACCACCGGACGCCGAACGCCAAACCGATCCCGACGGCCACGCCGGCCAGCGAGATCAGCAACGCTTCCACGACGGCCAGACGAATGAGTCCGAAACGCGTCACGCCGAGCGATTTGAGAATCCCGATCTCCCGGGTGCGCTCGATGACCATGGTGTACATCGTCAGGAGGATGAAGAGAAAGCAGACCGTCAGTGCCACCCCGCTGCTTGCGGTCATGTAGAGGCTGACCGAGGCGAAGCTGTCACGTAACAGCCGCCCGTAATCGCTCTTAAGCTCTACCCGGGCGTCCATACCCAGGGCGGCTTGAAAGCGGTCGGCCGCCTGGTCCGCCGCGAGGCCGGGCCGCAGTTTGATAAAGTACATGCTGGCGTTGGTTTCGCCGGCCACGACGATTTCACGCAGGGTTTGCAGCGGGGCGAACACGCGTCCGGCCACCCCGGCTTCAACCACGCCGACGATGCGAAAGACCTGGCCCATGATCTGGATTTCGTCGCCGACCCGGTAACCGCCCACACGCCGCAAACGCTCGTCGATCACCAGCTCGAGCCCGTCCGCGAGGTAGGCCTGGTAAGCCGGATCAGCCATGTCCGGCGGCGGCTCGGCCCCGGCCCGGACACGGTCCGCAAAGCCGTGGGCGCGCTCGAAGGGGGCCCCGGCCAACACCCGGCGAGTTCCTAGAAAAGCCTCCATCCGCTCTGGATCGACCCCGAACAAACGCTGCTGTTGCCCTCCCATCTTGACCTGGCCGAAAAAGACCGGGATCACCTCCGCGGCCAGCGGCCCGCGCTCATCGGCCAGATTACGCAGATAACGCTCATGAAGCCCACGAAAAGGGGCCCCATTGGTAAAAATAATATTGTCCTGGGCCGGCAGAATGACGACCTCGGCGTCCACGCTCTGCATGCGCTGGTTGACCTCGGCGATCGACCCGCTCGCGAGCCCCTTCGAGACCAGCATCAACATGATACCGATCCCCACCGCCAACGCGCTCAGCAGCGTCCGCAGTTTATGGTGCATCAGATTAGCCCACGCCAACGCGAGCATTGTTATCCTACCAATGTAGCGGCCGGGCTCCGTACCGGCCGAATCACCGGCTGGAAGCCGGTGCCACAGAAGAATCTAGCGGCCGGGCTCCGTACCGGCCGAATCACCGGCTGGAAGCCGGTGCCAGAAAATGTCACGAAACCGCACTAGAACCCTCGGCGCCCCTCGCGCCCGAAATCCGGAATCGCCGCCGGTATGTTCCACACATACACCACGATGGCCCCGCCCAGGGTCGCCAGGCTCAACAAGCCTAGGATCAGCGCTACGGCACTCATGTTCTCATAATGTAACAGCCCGGCCACCACGCTCAGCGTAAACCAGACGATCAGCAGCCACCCGCCCAGCATGGCCGCCCCCCCACGGATAGACTTGCCCCACGGCACCGGCAGCACCTGGGCAAACGCTCCCTGCGCTCCAATCATGAGAACCTGGCATTTCAGACCGAATAATATCGCCACCAAGATAATCAGCAGCCATTGTAACCTCGGCTCCAAAAAAGCAATTTTGGCCCGCAAAATCTCGTTCATCGCCAGGACCAGCAACGGCCCCAGCCACAACGGCGAGTAATATGCCCAGCGCCCCATCACTAACTCCTTCGTCGGGAGCCTTGTTCCGTAGCAG
>JAGMDK010000146.1 GCA_023128695.1 Phycisphaerae bacterium | reverse complement strand
TTTTCACGGCACACTGAATTAGCCGGGTTAATCGCGTCGCTTCAACTTGGCGTGGCGGGCAGCTTCCAGCCGCTTGCGTTCGTCGTCGGTCAGCGAGTCGAGCCCGGAGCGGCTGATCTTCGCCAGGATGTCGTCGATGTTCGGTTCCCCCGGCGTGGGGGGACGTGGCCGGGAGCGCGGGCGGGACGGCCGCACGACGCGGGGAGCGCGTCGCCGACGTTGCCTGATCCACTGCACAAGGTATTCGACGAGCGGCGCGGCAACGCCGCCGGCGGCAACGGCGACGATCCACGCCAAGGCCGCCTGTCGCTCGCGGAACACTTCAAGAACGACGACGATCGCGGCGCAAATCGCGTACATCTTGGCCCGGGTCGTGACCCGCCCGAGAACCTGGATGGCGTCGTGTTTCAGGTGGCTCCACGCGGCGACGCACATGGCCGCCAAGGCTCCCGCGGGGTACTCGAGCGGCTCTCCCGCCAGTGCGGGCAACAGGCGTACGAGAGCCAGGTACACGCCGCCGGCCACCACATTTCCGGCCACGTACAGTCCAACAAGACGCCGCGTGCCGAGCTTCAATTCGAGCCGTCCGCCCAGCGACCAGAGGGCCAGCACAACGAACAGGGCTGTAAACAGGTTGTCGGTCGCGAAGGGATGCAACAGGATCGCGGCGGCGCTGGCCTTGAAGTCCAGCAGTTTAATCAGCGGTATCGCGGCCTGATCTTCCTCCGCCCGGAGCATCGCCATCAGGAGGAACGCCACGCCGTGCAGAATCATCAGCGTCAGGGCCCCGTTGGGCGGCCGTCGCAGACCGTGCCTCGACGAACCGGACTCGTAGTAGTTTTCGTTCCCGTAATCGCGATCCTGCCAACCCATGCGGCTGTCCTTCGCCCCTTGATATTCCTCAGACAGTGAAAGTCTTAGCAGGCCGCCGTAATACTCGGCCCCACCCCCAAATTGTAGCGACCGGGCTCTGTCCCGGTCGTTGAATATGGGAGCGTTCTTCCACGATGACGTCCGGGACGGAGCCCGGCCGCTACATTATATGCTGAAGAGCCGCGGGCTTTAGCCCGCGCGGACTGAAGTCCGCGGCTCGTCGTACGGCCGGCACGGGGCCCGGCCACTACATGATTATTGCGGCGGACTGCTACGATCGATAACCCTGCTTGCGAAGCTCCCCCAGGATATCCGGCGGCGTGAAGCCGGGGCCTTTGAGGATTTTGCCGCCCACGTCCATGCCGCCATCCTTGGACATGTTGCTGCGATGCACCTCGGCGAAGACCGGCTCCAGATCGACCCCCATCTCGACGGCGGTCCCATAGGTCACCACGAGTATGTCGGCCAGGGCGTCGACCATCTCGATGAAGTCATCCTTGTCCGCGGCTTCGATGAACTCGGCCGCCTCGGTAAAGATCAGCCGCGCCCGCCGCATGCGGTCTTTGATGCTGATCATGTTAGGCTGGGCAGCGCTCGGGGCGCCGTATTTGTCGTGAAACTCTTTAACCATGGCCTGTTCGGGGCTCATATGAGAACCTCATTCGTGATTGGTGTCGTCGCGTACGTTACTTGGCAACATCAAGTTTGTTCCTCAAATACCGCCCCGTATGACTCTGCTTGTCCGCCGCGACCTCCTCCGGCGGGCCCGCGGCCGCGATCAGGCCGCCGGCGTCGCCGCCCTCGGGGCCCAGGTCGATGATCCAGTCGGCGTTTTTGACCACGTCCAGGTTGTGCTCGATCACCAGCACTGTGTTGCCCATGTCCACCAGGCGATTCAAGACCGCCAGCAGCGTCTGGATGTCCGCGAAGTGTAGGCCGGTGGTCGGCTCGTCGAGCACGTACAACGTGTGGTTCTCCAGCTTGGCCCGTTGCGTCGCCGAGGCGCTCGGCGGACCGTTTGGGGCGATGGGATACAGCACGCCCTTGGCCAGTTCGGCCGCGAGCTTGACACGCTGGGCCTCGCCGCCGGAGAGGGTGTTCGACGGCTGGCCGAGCCGGACGTATCCAAGCCCGACGTCGGAGAGCGCCCGCAGCCCCTGGGTGATCTTCTGGAAGCTCTCGAAAAAGCGCAGGGCCTCCTCTACCCGCATTTCGAGGATATTGGCGATCGACTTGCCGCGATAACGAATCTCCAGCGTCTCGCGGCTATAGCGCGTCCCCTTGCACTCCTGGCACTCGACGAAAACATCCGGCAGAAAATGCATCTCGATCCGCCGCGTGCCCTGCCCCTGACACGCCTCGCAGCGGCCGCCCTTGGCGTTGAAGCTGAACCGACTGGCGGTGTAGCCGCGGATGCGGGCCTCCTTGGTCTTGGCGTACAGCCGGCGGATCTCGTCGAAAACGCCGGTGTACGTCGCCGGATTACTCCGCGGCGTGCGGCCGATCGCGGTCTGGTCGATCTCGATCACCTTGTCGACCTTGTTGGCCCCCACGACGCGCTCGTGCTCGCCGGGCTGCTCCTTGGATTTATACAGCCGCCGGCGGAGCGCGGGCAGCAGGATCTGTGAGACCAGCGTGCTCTTGCCGCTGCCGCTGACGCCCGTGACGGCACACAGCACTCCGAGCGGAACGTGCACGTCGATGTTCTTGAGGTTGTTCTGCCGAGCACCCAGAACCTGGATGAAATCGCTCCGGCGCGGCGTGCGGCGTTGGTCCGGCAATGGAATGCCGTACTCCCCGCGCAGGTATTTCCCGGTGATCGAGGCGGGGTCCTTGAGAGCTTTGTCGGCGGGCCCCTCGGCGATGATTTTCCCGCCGTGCAGACCGGCCCCGGGCCCCATATCGATCAGATGGTCGGCGGCGCGGATGACGTCCTCATCATGCTCGACAACAATGACGGTGTTGCCGATGTCGACCAGGTTGCGGATCGAATTGAGCAGCCGTTCGTTGTCGCGCTGGTGCAGGCCGATGGTGGGCTCATCGAGGACGTAGCAGACGCCGACGAGTCCGCTACCGAGCTGCGTGGCGAGGCGAATGCGTTGGGCCTCGCCGCCGGAGAGGGTGCCGCTGGTGCGGTCGAGGGTGAGGTAGCCTAGGCCGACGTTGTCCATGAAACGCAGCCGCTGGCGGATTTCGCGCATGATCGGTTCGGAAATCTGGATCGCTTCACCCTCAAAGCACAGTTCCTGAAACAGCACGTTTGCGTCGGAGATCGACAGTTGTGTGAACTCGTGAATGTTGCGCCCGCCGATGTGCACCGCGAGCGACGTTGGAAGTAGCCGTGCTCCCCGGCAATGCTCGCAGACATGCTCGGTCTGGAAGTTGCTCAGCCGGCTGCGGCTGCCGTCACTGCCGGCGGCCCGATAGCGGCGTTCGAGGTTCGGAATAATGCCCTCGAAGCTGACGCCGTAGCGTTTGCTATCCTGTTTTGTTGTGCCGTGCAGGATGACGCGGCGCAGGTCTTCGGGGAGTTTCCCGAACGGGGTATCCATCTTGACGTCCAGCGCGCCGCAGAGCGTCCGCAGCAGCTTCAAATGCGTGGCGGCGAGCCGTTTCTTCCCCGAGGCCCACGGCGCGATGGCCCCACCATTCAGGGTCACGTCTTCGTCAGGCACGATGAGCTGCGGGTCGAAACGCAACGTCGTCCCCAGACCGCCGCAGTGCTCGCAGGCTCCATACGGCGAGTTGAAGCTGAACGCCCGCGGGCTCAATTCGGGCAAACTAACGCCGCAGGTTGTGCAGGTGTGCCGTTCGCTGAACACTTCATCGACCCAACGCACTTCGTCCGCGCTCGCGGTGCCAGTGCCCGCGCTGGTATCTGAACCCTGAACCCTGAACCCTGAATCCCCCGCTCCGACCCCGTCCGCTCGACTGATGATCACCGTTCCCTCGCCGAGGGAGAGCGAAAGCTCAACGGCGTCCGCCAGGCGGGAGCGAATCTCGGGGCGCAGGATGAGTCGGTCCACAACGACGTCGATGTCGAGTGGTCGTGACTTCGGTAACTCGGAGATGTCCTTGACATCGCTGAGCCGGCCGTTGATGCGGGCCCGCACGAAGCCTTCGCGCTGAATCCGTCGCAGGACCGGCTGCAACTCCCGCGTCCGTCCGCGGGCGAGCGGGGACATCACCATGACCCGCGTCAGGGGCGGGTAGCTTAGGACCACATCAACGATCTGGTCGACGGTTCGGCGGTAGATGCGCTGCCCGCATTTCGGGCAGTGGGGCACGCCGACACGGGCAAATAAGACCCGCAGGAAATCATAGATTTCGGTGGTAGTGGCGACCGTGGAGCGGGGGTTGGTGGCGGCGGCCCGCTGCTCGATCGCCAGCGTGGGCGGGAGGCCCTCAATGCTTTCGACGTCGGGTTTCCCGATTTGTTCGAGATAATGACGGGCGTGGACGCTGAGGGATTCAACGTACTTGCGTTGGCCCTCGGCGTAGATCGTATCAAACGCGAGGCTGCTCTTGCCGGACCCGCTCAGTCCGGTAATCACGACCAGCCGATCGCGCGGGATGTCCACGTCCACGTTCTGGAGGTTGTGCTGGCGGGCACCGGTAACACGAATGATCTTCGGTTCCACGCTCCACTCCGTGGCTGGCCGCTACATTGTGTGGCACCGGCATCCTGCCGGTGGTTCGGCCGGCACGGGGGCTGGCCGCTACATTGTGTGGCACCGGCATCCTGCCGGTGGTTCGGCTGGCACGGGGGCCGGCCGCTACATTCCGGGCGGTTCCCGATCGGACCCTCGTATGGCCCTGTCGTCTGAGGCGCTTATCCAGTTCGCGCCCGTCCGCCTGGGCGCAAGCGAGCCATTTAGTGTACCGCGCTGTCCTGAGCTTGACAGCGCCTTTTCCGATCGATATCAGGGTAGGGGTGCAAGACAAAATCGGTGGGGTGCAGTCATTCCGCCCCGCAGATCTTGCCATATGGCAAGAAGGTAGGGGCGACAGAAGCGGTCCGGACAACCGGCGTTTTCTTTCGCCCCGCTGGGGCTCGCGTCCCGGTACCAACGCTCCCGGGGGCGTGAGCCCTTGTTGTTCTACACATCTCGGACTGACCTTGGCTGGATGCCGCGGGTTGGATAAAAGGGGGGAGAGCGCGAAGCAAGGAGGCTTCGGTTGTTGAGTCAAAGGAGTGGCTGGATGCTAGCAGCATGGGTGCGGGAAGAAATGGCGGCGGCGGAACTTGATGACCAGCGATTGAACGAGCGGTTGGCTCGAATCCTCTCGAACGTCGGCGACCGGTCCACGGCCAGCATCCCGGCGGCTTGCGGCGGCCACGCGGAGATGACGGCCGCTTATCGCTTCTTCGACAACGACAAGGTGACCTGGGAGAAAGTTCTCGAGCCGCATTACGAGCAGACCCGACGGCGGATCGCTGAGCAACAGGTGGCCCTGCTCGTGCAGGATACGACGGAAATCGATCTGACTCGGCCGTCGCAACAAGTTGTGGGCGCCGGATCATTGGACGGTTCGTCGCGACGCGGCGCATTCTTGCATCTGCTCGAAGCTTTCGCCCTCGATGGCACGCCCTTGGGAGTGTAGCCGACAGCGAGGCCGATATCTACGAGTTGTTCGCCGAACCGCGTGGCGATCGGAACGCGGTGCATTGGCTG
>JAGMDK010000145.1 GCA_023128695.1 Phycisphaerae bacterium | reverse complement strand
CAGCCTTTGTCGCAACCGCTGCCGGATCCAAGTCGATCCGTCTGGCAGCACCTTCACGCAAGACACCCGGCCCACCGAACTACAAGGCCGCGTATTCCACCTCCTGGGCCTGTAGCCAGTCCACGGAAGCCCCCCCCCAACCACAACCCCCCTCCTTGACGTAACTTACGTGTCACCTAGCAGCGGAACTTCAGACTAATTACCAACGACTAACAACACGACAATATGATGAACAACCTGTTATTCTCCATAAAGTTGCCGTTACCATAAAAAATGGTCACACCCGAATCGCGGTCTGGTCCAATCTTCGCTTGATCAGTTAACATCCGGCTGTTATGCTAAAGAGCGCGTAGGGTGTCAGTTGCGCGTGTGGGCGGAGCACGGTTGGAGCCAAGAGGCGTGATCACGCCCGCTCATCTCCCGCTTTCAAAGGTCGCGGGAGCATCAATGTTGCGAACTTCGTGTATATCGATGACGTTGTAGAATGGCAACGTACTTGTATCTATGCGCTGGGAGACAGAACACAGGCGCGGGAGACCTCGCCGCCAAGACCAATGGAGGAACAAGAACAATGTCACGAAACAAAATGTTGGTATCTTGTCTTGCTGTATTATTGATGACGTTGATCGGATTCCCGGTTCAATCCGCCGAGGCGCGACCGAACCTGGATAAAGTCGAGCAAATCATCGTCCCGCCGCTGGACCTGGAGGCGATCCAGGTGGAGGACGAGCAGCGCGAGCGTGAGGGCTTGGCCCCGCGGTACGCGATTCCGACGGAAGCTCTTCTCCGGCCGACCTCGGACGGCACCTGGGAAACGCTCGACAACGATATGTGCCTGTGGCGGCTGCGGATTACCTCGCCCGGGGCCGTCTCGCTCAACCTCGGCTTCACGGCGTACTCCATGCCGCCCGGCGGCGAATTGCGGGTCTACGCCGTCGACGGCAGCTATGAAATCGGCCCCTTCACCAAGGCGGACAACGAGACGCACGGCGAGTTGTGGACGCCCGTCGTCCTCTCCGACGACATCGTCGTGGAAGTCACGATCCCCAGCCAGGTTGAAGGCCGCTTGATCCTCGAACTGACCTCGATCAACGTCGGCTACCGCGGTTTCGGGGCGCTTCACGGCCGTGATCCCGGCTGGTGCAACATCGACGTGATCTGCCCCGAAGGCGACAACTGGCGCGACGAGATCCCCGCCATCGGCGTCATCTCCACCGGTGGCAGCCTCTTCTGCACCGGCTTCATGCTCAACAACACCGCCCAGGACGAAACGCCGTACTTCATCACGGCCTATCACTGCGGCATCCACTCCGGCAACGCCGCCTCGCTGGTCGTGCACTGGAATTACGAGAGCCCGACCTGCGGACCACTCAGCGGCGGATCGCTCAGCCAGTATCAGACCGGCTCGTTCCACCGGGCCTCCTACACCTCCTCCGACGTCACGCTCGTCGAGCTCGATAGCGACCCGAACCCGGCCTACGGCATCACGTTCGCCGGCTGGAACCGAGGCACCGGCAACGCCTCCAGTGCCGTCGCGATTCACCACCCCGACACCGGCGTGAAGTGCATCAGCTTCGAGAATCAGCCCTGCACGACCACGAGCTACCTCGGCACCAGCAGCCCGGGTGACGGCACGCATATCCGGGTGGCTGACTGGGACCTCGGCACGACCGAGCCCGGCTCCTCCGGCTCCCCGCTGTTCGACCAGAATCACCGCGTCGTCGGGCAGTTGCACGGCGGGTATGCCGCCTGCGGGAACGACGAGCCCGACTGGTACGGCCGCTTCTCGGTCTCCTGGTCGCACGGCCTGAGCGGCTACCTGGATCCGCTCGGCACCGGGGCCACATACGTGGACACGCTGGTGCCGGGTTCGAGCGGTTTGCAGGTCACTCCGACCGCCGGCTTCGACTCGGCCGGTCCGCAGGGCGGCCCGTTCACCCCGAGCAGCAAGCAGTATCTGCTCGAAAACATGGGCACCAGCGGCTTCAACTACAGTGTCACCAAGACCCAGTCGTGGGTCTCGCTGAGCAACTCGTCCGGCTACCTGTCCGGCGGAGGGACCGCGTACGTCACCGTGTCGATCAACTCCAACGCCAACTCGCTCGGCAACGGCACCTACAACGACACGGTGAGCTTCATCAACACCACGACGCACGAGGGCGACACCACCCGCCCCGTCACGCTCCAGGTCGGGGCCCCCAGCCTCCAGTACAGCTTCCCGATGAGCTCCAATCCCGGCTGGAGCACCGAGGGGCAGTGGGAATTTGGGCAGCCCACCGGCCAGGGCGGCGACCACGGCGGCCCCGATCCCACCAGCGGATACACGGGCTACTACGTCTACGGGTACAACCTCGACGGCGACTATCCCAATAATCTCTCGGAGCGCCACCTGACCAGCACCGCCCTCGACTGCTCGAACCTGACCGACGTCTCGCTGAAGTTCCGGCGCTGGCTGGGCGTGGAACGCAACCTCTACGACCACGCTTACGTCCGCGCTAGCAACAACGGCAGCACCTGGACCCTGGTCTGGGAGAACGGCAGCGAGGTCGCGGACACGTCCTGGCAACTGCTGGAATATGACATCTCCGCCGTGGCCGACGAACATGCCACGGTCTATCTGCGTTGGACCATGGGTTCGACGGACGACAGTTGGCGGTACTGCGGCTGGAACATCGACGACGTCGAAATCTGGGGCGTCTCCTCCAGCGGACCCACCGGCGCCTGTTGCCACGCCGACGGATCGTGCACGGAAACGACCCAGGCCGGCTGTTCGGGCACGTGGCAGGGCAGCGGGACTGATTGCAGTCCGAATCCCTGCCCGCAGCCCTCGGGAGCCTGCTGTTACACCGACGGTTCCTGCGCCGAGACGATCGAGGCCAATTGCAGTGGTGATTGGCAGGGCGCGGGAACCGATTGCGATCCGAACCCCTGCCCCCAGCCGCTCGGCGCTTGCTGCTATGCCGACGGCTCGTGCAATATGAGGTTCGAGTACAACTGCTCCGGCACGTGGCAGGGCATGGGGACCGATTGCGATCCGAACCCCTGTCCGCAGCCGGGCGCCTGCTGCCACCCGGACGGCTCGTGCACGGAAACGCTCGAGGCCAATTGCAGTGGTGATTGGCAGGGCGCGGGAACCGATTGCGATCCGAACCCCTG
>JAGMDK010000144.1 GCA_023128695.1 Phycisphaerae bacterium | reverse complement strand
TCCCTTCCATGGCGCTACCCGTCAAGCGCGGCCTACGCCGTCAAGGTGAGGATGTCGCCCGGCTCGGCCAAACCCTCCACAAAACGACGTACGTGAGGCTCCTTCGTGTTCAGCAGCTCCTTCGACGTCCCATCGGCGATGAAGCGGCCATTCCAGAGCATCAGCACCTGATCGCCGACCTCGGCGGCAGTCTTCATGTCGTGTGTCACCACAATGCTGGTCACGTGCACCTGCTCCTGCAATTGCCGGATCAGCTTGTTGATCACGTCGGAACGCTGCGGGTCCAGGCCGGCGGTCGGCTCGTCATAGAGGATAACCTTCGGCGGCGGGTCCAGCGCAATCGCTCGTGCCAGAGCCACGCGCTTCTTCTCCCCGCCCGACAATTCGGCCGGTCGTTTGTGCTCGAATTCCGCCAACCCGACCATGCTGAGACATTTGCGGGCCAAGTCGTGAATTTGCCGGCGGTCGAGCCGCACGGTGCTGTTCTCGGTCATCGGAAAGGCCACGTTCTCGATCACCGTCTTCGAGTCAAACAAGGCGTTGAGTTGGAAGACGAAACCGATCTGGCGGCGGATCGGCACCAGGGCTCGCTCGCCGAGGTTGTCGATCCGTTGTCCTTCGTAAAACACCTCGCCGCGTTGGGGCCGCAGCAAGCCGACGATGTGTTTGAGCAGCACGCTCTTGCCGGTTCCGGAGCGGCCGATGATGACGGTGTTGCGACCGCGCGCGACCTTCAGATCGATCTCGTCCAGGACGAGTTGCCGGCCAAAGGCTTTGGTGACGCCGCGCAGCTCGATGATTGGTTGTTCGTTATCCACGATGGCGCGGTCCTCAGATGAGCGAGCGGAATCCGAACCAGGCGTTGTAGAGGCCGTTGAACAACACGACCAGGAAGAAATCGAGGATCAGAACCATGATAAAGCTGACGACGAAGCTCTGCGTACAGGCCTGACCGACGCCCTGGGCCCCCGGCTGGCAGTGAAACCCCTTATAACAACTAACCAGCCCGATGACGCCGCCGAAGCAAAAAGCCTTCACGATGCCGGTCCCCAGCGTCCACATCTCGACCATCTGCCGGGTGTATTCCCAGTACGGCTGAGATTCGCCGCCGTAATAGAGCACGAACACCCCCCAGGCTCCCAGGGCACCGATCAAGTCGGCATAGCAGGTCAGCACCGGCGTGAGCAGCAGACAGGCGAGAAACCGCGGCGTGGCCAGGTGCCGGATCGGGTCGGCCCCCATCGAGCGCAGCGCCAGAAGCTGCTCGGTCACGTTCATCGTCCCCAACTCGGCGGTCAGCGCCCCGCCCACACGCCCCGCGAGCATCACCCCGGCCAGCACCGGACCGAGCTCTGTCAGCAATGAGATGTTGACCACGCCGCCAAGGTGATACCGTAGTCCGGCGTTGTCGAACTGCTCGTAGCCCTGCACGATCAGCACCATCCCGATGAACATGCCGGTCAGCAGGATGACCGGCACCGAGCGCGTGCCGATGTAGAAGCACTGCGGCAGCAGGCGGCGCCAGCCGCGGACCGTGCTCAATTCGACCGGGAGGAAGGAGATGGTCTGGGCACAGAAGACCCAGAAGCGGCCGAAGGACGCCAGGGTGTTAACCGAGCTGGCGCCGATCCCGGCCAGGGCATTCTCAACGACATTAGTTTTCGGCATTTGTCGATCCGCTGTGCCACTGCTCTTGAGCAGTGTCTTCTCTGGCCAGCAGTCTTTGGGGCACTGCTCAAGAGCAGTGGCACACCAATACACGGCTGACACAGCCGTGCCACGGCTGGTCGGCCCCGCGAAATTCCGTCGCGAGGGTCACATAGGTTATCGAAATTCCGTCCGGAATGCGATATGATATGGCAGCGAGTGGTTGGGCCCGACTCGGATGTCGGGCGAGGGAGTGAACAAGGATGGTCCGCACTTCCCGCACGGATGAACGCCAAGCGGCGTTGCGGTTCTGCCTGCTGGCGCTAGGCTGGTTGGGGTGTCTTTTCGCCTGGGCCAGCATTCTCAGTTTCGATGTCGCCGACCCGCCCAACACGACGGTTTGGCGGCCCCCGCCGACTGCCCTGAATAATGCCTGCGGCACCGTCGGCGCGGGACTCGCCTACCTGGCGTTCAAGTATTTCGGTATCGGGGTGTATCCGCTGCTGTTTCTCGTGAACGTCGCCGTGCTGGCCTGGTCCAAGCGGGTCAGGCTCAAGGACTTGTGGCTCCGCTTCATCGGGCTGGCGATGGTTGTTACCGCCTGCGCGGCCGCCGGCAGCCTCGTGCTCGAAAACTCTGCCAGCTACCTGATCACCGGCCCCGGGGGCGTGCTCGGGACGGCGACCGCGAGCCTGTTGACCGGCAGCCTGCAAACCTTCGGCACCGCCCTGCTGTTGACGCTGGCATTCGTGGTGGGGCTGGTCCTGGCGGCCGACAATCTACTAGTCACGCTGTTCCGCTGGCTGCGCTGGGCGACCGTGCGCTCCCGCCCCGTGCTGGCTCGCAGCGGCAGTGCCGTCGTCAGCGCCGGAACGGCCGTCGCCAACGGCGTCTCAACCTTGTCTGCCCGTCGTAATACGGCCGAGGCGGACAAGGCCGACTCGCCGGCCGCGGCTCCGGCACAAAGTCAACAACTCGCATTCAAGCCCGACCGCGAGCCTGAGCAAAACGAAAATGAG
This sequence comes from Phycisphaerae bacterium, assembly GCA_023128695.1. Classification (GTDB taxonomy): domain Bacteria; phylum Planctomycetota; class Phycisphaerae; order UBA1845; family Fen-1342; genus JAGMDK01. The sequence continues at coordinate 6,949 of JAGMDK010000144.1, read as the reverse complement.
GGGCCCGTCCAGGAAGAGGCCTACTCAGAGGAACCTGTTGTCAGCGCGGATGAACCCGTAGACGCTGACGAAGCAGAGTCGGGCGCGGCGGAGGAAGCAGTCGAGGCTGCCGCGTCACCGGGCCCGGTGGTCACGGAAGTCGGCCGGAAGTTGGCGGCACGCAAGATGCCCTCCCGGCCAACGCCGCGGCGAATCTCCGATGACGACTACGAGTTGCCGCCGGTGAGCATGCTCGAGCAACCGATTCCAATGGACCGGGCGATGATTGAGGGGTTGTGCCGGGAGAAGGCGTACACATTGGAGCAGACGCTGAACGAGTTTCGGCTGGAGGTGCAGGTCGTCGCGATCGAGACCGGGCCGGTGATCACGGTCTTCGAACTCAAGTTGGCGCCGGGGATCAAGGTCAGCCAGATTGTGTCGCTGTCCAACGACATGGCCCGGGCCCTGAAAGCCCCCGCGGTGCGCGTGGTGGCGCCGCTGCCGGGCAAGAATACCATCGGCATCGAGGTCCCCAACATCGACAAGGAGAAGGTCCGCCTGCGGGACGTCATGGAGATGGCCGGCTCGCGGAGTGAAAAATTCAACCTGCCGCTGTTTCTGGGCAAAGACGCCTCGGGACAGCCGTTGCTGGCCGACCTGACCCACATGCCGCACCTGCTGATCGCCGGCACGACCGGCTCGGGCAAGAGCGTGTGCATCTCGAGCCTGATCATGTCGAGCCTGATGACCCGCTCGCCGTCCGAGGTCAACATGATTCTGATCGACCCGAAGGTGGTCGAGTTGGCGATGTACAAGGACGTGCCGCACCTGATCTGCCCGATCGTCACCGAGATCTCCAAGGCCGAGGCGATCCTCGACTGGGCCTCGACCAAGATGGACGAGCGCTACGCCCTGCTGGCCGAGGCCGGCGTCAAGGACATCCGCTCGTACAACCGGCTGGGCTACGCGGGGCTGAAGGAGCGGCTGAACCCGGCCTCCGACGATGAAATGGAGCAAATCCCCGTCCGCTTGCCGTACATCGTGATCATGATCGACGAGCTGGCCGACCTGATGATGTCTTCGGCCAAGGAAGTCGAATTCTACCTCTGCCGCATTGCCCAGAAGAGCCGTGCGGTCGGCATCCACCTGATCGTCTCGACCCAGCGCCCGCAGGCCAACGTCGTCACCGGCCTGATCAAATCCAACCTGCCCAGCCGCATCGCCTTCCGGGTCTCCTCCCGGCTCGATTCACGCATCGTGCTCGACCAGAACGGCGGCGAGGTGCTGATGGGACAGGGTGACATGCTTTTCCTGCCGCCGGGCCAGTCCAAGCTGGTGCGGGCTCAGGGCACTTTCGTTGACGATGCCGAGCTGCGCACTGTCGTCAGACACTGTACCAAGCAGCACCCGCAGGAATTCTGCCCCGAACTCGTCCGCCTGCCCGGCAAGGAAGCCGCCGGCGTGACCGAGCGCGACGAGTTCTTCGACGCCGCCGTCGACATCATCATCCAGACCAAACGCGGCTCGGTCAGTCTGCTCCAGCGGCGGTTCAACATCGGCTACAGCCGGGCGTCACGGCTGATCGACCAGATGTACGAAGCGGGGATCGTCGGCGAATACAAAGGCAGTCAGGCCCGCGAGGTCAACGTGACCAAAGAGGAATGGGAACAGATCAAGCAACAGCGTGACGCCGAGGAAGCCGTGGAAGAGCCCGAATTCCAGATGGAGTAACACGCCGACCGGTGAGACGTACGTGGTGGGCGTGGAGTGCCACTGCTCTTTGAGCAGTGACATCGCTGGTGCGAGAATCTCTTCTCGCACCTTCACATACTCGCTCGGGGTCGCTGGTGCGAGATTCCCATCTCGCACCCTTCCAGGCTTCAGCAAATGTAGGGTGCGGCTTGCCGCACCAACCTCGATGGACGCGTCGGGGAATGAGGATGATGCGTCAAGACGAATCCTACGAACTGCCCACACATCGCACGTCAAGAAATTAGTATGGTGTCCCCCGATTATCCCCCGATTATCCCCCGATTATGTGGCGCACAGTGGGCTCATAGTGAGTATATCCAGCTCCTGGTAGTCCTGGTCTTCGGCCGTAGGTAGTAACTCCTTCGACCCATAAAGCTCTATGGACGGGTCGCCGAATGAGAATGGTGCGTCAAGACACCCTACGCGGTTACGCGGCTTAGCTTCTTGTTCCGTAATGACGGCAGGCCAGGGTCATATAGCGTTCCATCACTTGCCCGAGCTCCTTCCCCGTTGAGCACCGCTGCGCTTCATCTGCAAGTTTGTCAGGATCAAATCCAGGCTTCAGACGCTTTAGGTACTGACAGAACTTCTTCTCGAACGACTCCCAGCCGGGTTTGTGCTCAAACGGGTAGCAACACATTCCGAGGATAGGAATCGCCATGCCGGCTTGATAAGCGTCACCAGCCAGGGCACCATACTTACGAACCAGCACGAGATGCAAGCTGTACAAACGACTCAGACCTTCCTCTCGCGAAGTCGCTTTTTGGCTCACGTCAAATGGTATAGTTATACTGAGCGCTTGCGACTCGACGAATGTCTTGGCCATACAGCGAATCTGCATTTCCGAAAGGTCCTTGTCACCGCACGAAAAGAGCGTGCCGGAAACGTAAAACCCCAATGCACAGGCGTGTGCACCTGGCTGCGGCACTGCCTGCCGTGGCGTTTCGCGCTTCTGTTCGTCAGGAAGCGGTGAAATGGTTATGCCGCCGATTGGCGTGGAGATTCCAGTTATTCGACTCAGAAACTTCTTGATTCTTCCCATCATGCCACGCCTAGTCGGGGTAGTCCCGCAGGGTCCGCTCTGCGAACCACCAACTTGAAGTCGGCCGCGCACCTCACTGAAATCGAACGCCTATCTCGGTGAGGTCGGGACCGAGTAAGCACGGTATCGGGACCGAGTAGGCAGCTTACGCGGTCCCGATCCCTGTTGAGGTCGACGTCGACTCCCAGCTTGAGTGCGGGCGCCTGCGCCAAGTAAGGCGCGGGAGTCGATCTCAGCTTGGAAACGGTTTTTCCGGAGTTCATAATGCCGCACAGTTTATCCAAATTGCCCAGTTTGCCATAGCCAAACGTCCGAGAAGCCGCTTTCCGCCCCGGCCATGCTACGTCGGGAGGACCGTCAGCGTCGAGTCCAAACGTCCGATACGCAGTTCGCGGGCCGATGTGCCGCTGCCCATCCTTGCTCGGACCTCCAGGTGGTACGTGCCGGCCACCAGGTTCGGGACCAGGAAGACGAGCTGCGAGGGCTTGTTCTTCTGGACCGTGGGCACCTTGGTCTCGCCGCCGGCATCGGCCACGAAGTAGAGGCCCTCGTCGGCCTCCGCCGGGTCGAACTTCAGACGGCTGCCCGAAAGCTGGCCGATGTTGCCGACCGTGACCGTGTCGTTGGTCGTGTCGGTGCCGATGTCGCGGTACTCGATCGGGTTGGGCGAGGGCTTGACGGCCTCGACCTTCCGGCTTAGCCATTCCAAGAGAGCCCTCTTCTCTTCCAATGACAACTTCTCGATTCTCGCCTTAAGTGCCTGCAATTCATCCTCTACATCCGGTCCTTCTCTCAAATCAATCACGTCACAAGTGTCGTCCTTCTTATGGGGGTAGAGACTAAATGAGTGCACTCGTACTGGTGTACTAACAACCAGTCTGAGTCTATGTGTTCCCGAGGTTACAGTCAGAAAATTCCAGAGACCATCACTTATGACTCTTCGATAGGCGATAGCAGTCTTGTTCTTCCATGAATAAACCCGCTTCCCATCGAGCTCAGCGTAACCATCAGCTTTCTCGTCGAGAACTAGTTCGAGTTTCAGATCGACGGTTTTTTTGCCAATCGCCGGATTTATCTCAACACTAAACGCAAAAGTCCTATCTTTATCGAGCGTTTCTTTGCTCATGAGGTGCAATTCGGGACAAGCAGCACGTCCGACACCAGGAAATGCCAGTCCGACAGTTCCTATCAAAACAATAGCCACACCTCCCATACATTGATGCTGTTTCATAACTTCCTCCAGAATCTAGTCTAAGGTCTTTTCCATCCAGTATAAACACTCGTCCGCCTCCTCCTCAACGATCGCCAGTTTGGCGACGAAGGCTGCGGTCGATTTCGCCCGGCAGGCGGCGCGGTAATTCGCTCCAACCGACGTGCCGGATCGCAGCAACTGTTTGCCGATCACGCCGGCCGTCCCGGTCTTCGGCAGCGACTCCGTCAAGCGGATCACCCGCAACGCGAACGCCTTGGTGCGGGCCTTCATCTGCTCTCGGTCCATCAAGCTCGTCCCCCGCTGATTCCGCAATCCGAAATCAAAAAACTACAATCGGCACGGTCGGAGGTGATGTTGCTCTCGGAGATGTCGTAGTGGATGGGCATCCATCTGTCCTCCCGGTCTGTAAAGCTTGATGCTCAGTATACGCGGCGGTGAGCGGTCGTCAAGGCTGGGGAAACCGGGCCGTCGCGGCGCGGGTCGGGGCGTGGGTGCCCCATCCCGTTCCGACTGCCTGTTCGGCAGGCAGCGGACGGGGTGAGGGACTGATTCTCGCTGGTGCGAGATTCCTATCTCGCACCCTTCCAGGCACGATTCCGATCCTGCCCGAGTCAAGCACTGGAAGGAATTCCCGACGAGATGCGTGCGAGAAAGAATTCTCGCACCAGCCGACAACGCCTGCACCACTCGGCCATGAGCCCAAGGCACGCCCGGTAGTCGTCATCGCAGAAGAAAGTCTGCTGTCGGCAATTGCCCCGTTGCGTAACATGATGAGAATACCTCGGGACGACGACACGTGCGATTCGTGGCATGGCAGCATCCTGCCTGCCCACACATCGCACGTCAAGAAATTAGTATGGTGTCCCCCGATTTGGTCCCCCGATTTGGCTGTCCCCCGATTTGGCCCCGATTTGGATTTGAAATTATTAGTATGGTGTCCCCCGATTTGCCCGATTTGTTTCGATTTGTGATTTGTCCCCGATTTGTCGATTTGTCTGAGAAATTAGTATGGTGTCCCCCGATTTCCTGTCCCCCGATTTCCTGCCCCGATTTCCCGCATCCTACGAACCGAGCCGAGCGTTCAGGGTTCGGGGTCCAGGGTGTAGCGTCAACTTGAGTGGCTGGTTAGGCCAGATTGGCGCTGGCGCAGCCACTTCCGGAAGGACCCCTGGCTCTCACCGGAAGGTCTGCCAGCCAATAGGCCCTCAACGCTGATATCCTCGTCGATACCCTCCCAGTGGATACCCTGCCCATTGCCAATCAGTCTCCAATTGTTCCGTTCCTGTGTTGTTGCATGTAAAAGGCGAGGATACCATGCGAGGGGGACTGAAATAGTGCGCCCATCGCTTAGATCCAGGCTCAATGTGTCATCCGTTACCGTGATGTCCTCGACATTGGGAACAACGATTTCAACGGTCGAAATAGTCATGCCAAGCCTCCAAGTCACCAGCATAAAAGAAGAGTCGATAAGGACCGTCTCTCAATACGGTTGGCATTTGTTCCACTCTCCTCAGCCTCTTCCCGCCGCCGTCGCGGGGTTTATATAGGGTTCAGGGTTCGGTGTCCAGGGTGAGGCGGGCGTTTCGCCCGCCGGTGTGCCACTGCGGCGCCTGCCCTGAGCGCAGCCGAAGGGTCAGCAGTGCTCTGAGCGGAACCGTTCCCTCGCGAATGCACTGCTCAAGAGCAATGGCGCCCGGCGCTTGACAATCCGCCGGTCGAGCGGTTGAATCCAGCAAGGTACGCAAGCCAAGGTACGGAGTGGCTAGCAACATGTCGAACGATTGGAGACGCCGAAGGACGGCCGCCCGCGTTTTTGGAATCCTCTCGCTGGCGGGCTTCACAGTGAGCGCCGTTACTTGGCTCGCTCATTGTCTAGCGGGCAACGGCCTCGTGCTGTTGCCCGGCACTTCTATGGGGATTCGAGCCCATGACGGTGTCCTGGAAGTCGTTCAAAGGGTTCCGCTTGAATCGATTCCTGCGACGACGACCTTAGCCGTTCACGTTTCTGTCTCGTTTCCCCTCCTGACAGCACTGTGCGCCGCTTGCTCGGCCCTCGGCCTCATCGTGTTCCCGGCCCTCCACCAACATATGTGTAAGAAGCACCTCCGCTGTCCGCGCTGTGGCTACGACCTTCGTGGTTCGTCACTGATATGTTCCGAATGCGGCCGCCGCATTGAAAAATAAGTACGTTCAGGGAGCCGTTGCATACTGGTTCCCGCCTGTTGAATGGGCTCGCCACCAAATGCCCAAACGTTGGAAATAGTATACTTTCCCTTTCTTACAATATGCGTTTACCGGCAAGGGAGCCCTCAGGTCGTAGCTTAGGCTATCAGCGAAAACCTGGCCGGCCGTTGTATCCCCTGGACAACAACCAATGATGTAGATGTTCTCCGACACATAACCGCGGATACCATATAGCCAGTGCACCAGATCGTCATAGGACCCGAGCGAGGATCCGGCGGCGTCCTTGCCAAAGTATTTCCCGGGAAGAATTGCCTGCCCTCCGCCGACGGAGATAAGGCCGTAATTTGCGTGGCCGGCAAATACGACGGTCTCGAATGGTCCCGACGTTCTGATGTTCTGTATGGCTGAGTCGACGTTTGGTACAATAACAACATTTGCGCCGTGCCAACTGTAGTAACTGACAGGGAATCGGGGGAATCGGGGAATCGGGGGAATCGGGGGACACCATACCTATTCTCTCGACGCGGGACGGGTGGCCGGGTGCCACTGCTCTGTGAGCAGTGCTTTGCCATCGGACACTGCTGACACAGCAGTGCCACCCACCGCCGGGAGGGCGGCGTTTACCGCCAGGATGTCCGGCTTGTTCACCATCGAGTCTTGTAGATGTTCTCTGTGCTTGCAAGGTGTTATTCGTTGTTTTCATTGACAGCCTCCTTGACAGGTATTACAGATTATTGGCGACTCTCGCTGTTACGGCGTCGGCGACTGTGAGTGCCGTG
>JAGMDK010000143.1 GCA_023128695.1 Phycisphaerae bacterium | reverse complement strand
TGACCGCTGAAAGCTGATTGCTGAAAGCTGAACTGTTACAAATTGTCTTCTCTGTGTCTCAGCGCCTCTGTGATGATATACCATGATCGAACGGCCGGTTGACATTCGGCGGCAACTGCGACGCGCCGCCTTGGTGTTCGCCATCGTCACCCTTGTCGGGGCGCTCGGTTATTACGTGATCGAACGGGGGCAGAACTGGTCGCTGCTCGATTCGTTGTACATGGCGGTCATCACCGTCTCCACCGTCGGCTTTCGCGAAGTGCAGGATCCCGGGCCGGTGGGGCGGATGTTCACGATCGTGCTGATCGTCTTCGGCGTCGGGGCGTTCATGTACCTGGTGACGTCGGTGGCCAACTACGTGATCGCCGGGGAGCTGCACGGATTATGGAGTCAGCGCAGAATGGAAAAGCAAATCGCCCACTTAACTGATCACTACATCATCTGCGGGTTCGGCCGGATGGGTTCCCAGGTGGTATTGGACTTCAAGCGCCAGAATCACGCGGTGGTCGTGGTCGACACCTCCGAAGAGGCCCTGCACAAAGCGACCGAGCAGGGTTGCCTCGTGGTGCACGGCGACGCTGGCGACGACGAAGTGCTCAAACAGGCCGGCGTCGAGCGGGCCCGCGGGCTGGTAAGCTGCGTGGCAGGCGATGCCGGCAATCTGATGGCGGTTCTCTCGGCCCGGACCTTGAACGAGAAGCTGTTCATCGTCGCGCGGGTCATCGTCGAGCGGAACACGTCCAAGTTGCAGGCCGCCGGCGCGAACCGGATTCTCTGGCCGTACGGGCTCAGCGGACGGCGGATGGCGCAGATGGCCTTGCGGCCCAACGTGGTCGAGTTTCTCGAATTCGTCATGCACGACGAGGAGCTGGAGCTCTGGCTCGAGGAAGTCACGATCGCGATCGGATCGGAGTTGCAGGACGCCGCCATCGGCTCGGCGGCCATCCGCGAGAAGACCGGCGCCATGCTGGTCGCGATCCGGCAACGGACCGGCAAGATGCTGATCGCCCCCCCGCCGAAAACCGTCTTGACCGCCGGCGACATCGCGGTCGCATTGGGCACGCGTGATCAATTGCAGCACCTGCGGGAGCTGGCGAAGTAGGGGTCGAATCAGTTGGCATAGGTCGTGTCATCGACCCAACAAACCGAGCGAGAAAGTGTTGGGTCGACGACCTGACCTATGAGCTTATCGAAATAGGGTCGCGGTAGGGACGCCCGTTGCCGGGCGCCCCCCGCACAGATCCGCACGTGAGGAACTACCTCATACGGCTCCTACCTCGGGTATGTGGCGTAGAAACGTACGCTGGGATAAGGGTACCTGTCCCAGCGTGCCGCTTCTCGCACACGCAACAGACCGTTCGACACGCCGGCCCGGCCCTGGGTCCGGGGCGTGGCCGACTGTTGCGTGTTCCCCTTGGTCAGCCCCCTTTCCTCCACCTCCGCCGCCGGAGATACCTCGGCATCTCCCTTGTTCGGAGGCTTCATCGGTACTATGGGGCTGTCCGACTTCCCGCCCGCGTACATGCCGGACGTACGGCCACTGGCCTTCTCCGGCCGACCCGCCAATCCCTCGGCGGCGGGTGCTGACGGGATCTCCCGGTTCTCGTGCATGGAGCGTCTGCGCATGCGCGGGTTCTTCGACTCCGCGGGACCGGCCTGCGTTTTCCCCTGTCAACGCTTCACCCGCGGCGTTACCGTCGCCGGCGCATAACTCGGGGCCATGGTGGTTCGCTACACCTTCCATGTACGGCTCTTGCATCCGCTACTCCATGCCGGTTTATCCCGGCGCTTTCTGACTGTCCCTAATTATCCTCTAATTATCCGTCCCTAATTATCCCTAATTATCCGATCCTAATTATCCGTCCCTAATTATCCTAATTATCTGTAGGAATGGCAACTTTGCACTGCCAGTGTGGTCGTGCGATGGGCAGATGTTGGCAACAAGTGTCAGCACATATGCCGGGCGTGGAGGGATCATGGATTACCTCACGCTGCTTTTCGACTTCAAAGGCGACAAGGTCATAGCTCTACCGGCCCGTGCGTACGGGATGTCGTGGGCGCCGATCCCACACTTGTTTCCAGTGCCATTTCACACAGATGTAAAGGAGAATGACAAGTTAGACAAATAGCCAGGATTGGGTTAGACACGTAGATGGTGCGTCCCGTGACGCACCGTCTTTCTGCATGATCCGCTTCTGGATCGACACCGACGACGTAAAAGTCTGGCTGGATAGCGACGAAGATGGTATCCTGGACGCGGCGGACGACGTGCAGATCGCCACCTCGCTCCGATCCGCGCAAGCGCCTGTGCGTCCGCAACTTGTTACGATGCCTGAGGCCGCGGTCCAAACAAATGAGCAAGCCCGGCTCCCTCAACGACCTCCGGGGATCAACCCCGGAGCCAGTTGCGAGCGCGCCTTCGAAGCCGGACTGGTTGGATCGGAGTCTGCGGCCGCGCCGCCGCCGACTCACATCCCTCGCGGATGTGTGGAGAACGGCAAGCTGCCGGCGGAGGGCCAGGTCTTCCGTCGCGAGGGTCGTGGTGTCACAGCGACGACGGAATTTTCGGGCTGGACAGGCAAGCAAGAAAGGGTTATACTCCGCAGCGCGGTAGGCGGTAGAATGTATGCGCTGACCGGGATATCATCTTCATCGGTTTAGCCATATCGGTCTGTCCCATGTCACAAGGAGCACGTTATGACTGTAATCACACCCCGAATTCGCACTCTGATGCTGGCCTTGACGCTCGCGGCCATTGCTGAACTATCCCTGGCCGTGCAGGAAGCCGGCCCCCAGGTCGTTCAGCTACAGCCGGACCGTTCCCTCCATTCAGACCGATTAGCCGTACCCCTAACAGGTATTGACGGGGGCCTGGATTCCCGGCGCTCGGCTTTGGAACCGGGTGAGTCCGCGCTCGCCGAGGCGACCGATTCGGAGACCGGCCCGCTCGGTGGCGAGAACGCCGGTCGCGCGTCGGGGGCGGCCGACGGGGTCTTGCGGCAGAGCGGCTCTTGTGAACCCGAGCTGCATTCGGTCGGTCAGGCCGATAAAAGCAAGCTGCCGAAGACGGCGGGGCAATCTTCATTCGAGGGGGCCATCACCGATATCCCCACGGGCCGCGGCGGGCACGGGCGGGACTGCTCGGGCACCTACTGTGAATACCTGTGGGATGACGTCGGGCAGGAGATTCCGGACGAGAGCTGGGCGTATGCGGGCGTGAACATGGGGGCTATCTGCGGGTTCCCGGACGGCGCGTACGTGGTCGGCGTCGAAGTCCGCGTCCGCATCGACGATCTCAACGGCACGCCGGGCTGCCCTGACGATACCTTCTGGTGCGGCGACTACATGATCTGGGTATCGAAAGGCACGCCTGCCGCCGACGTTCATTTCTTCGGGCGTTGCGGGGGCCGGTGCGACAGCGGGTGCGACTGCGACGACGAGGATGACAGCGACATCTACCTCTCCTTCACCTGCTCGTCCTGCCTGGCCGATTTCAACGGCGGCAGCGCGGCCGATTGGTGGTATGTCTACGTGGAGGACCAACTGGCGGCCGACACGGGCCGGATCGATCAGGTCGGTTTCCGTATTTACTACGAAACGGGCCAGCCCGACCCGGCGGACTTGATCGTCGAAAGCTCGAGCCGCAGCCCGTCAACCGACATTCAGCCCGGCGACCAGATCAACCTGGTCGACACGATTCGGAACCAGGGCGCCGGCGCCGCCGAGTCGATCTTCCGAGTTCAATGGTACATCTCCCTCGATTCGACCGTGAACGAAGATGACGCGGCGTGGGCGTATCGCGACATCGCATGTTGTCTAGGCGCCGGCCAGTCCAACAGTTTCGACGGCTATGCCCCCTGGCCGGACGCTCCGCCCTACAACACGCCTTATGCCACATATTGGATTCGGGTCAAGGCGGACAGTTGGGATGAGGTACAAGAGGGCAACGAAGGCAACAACTGGGGGGCGACGTGGTCGATCACGCTGGGCGCGCCGCCCACGCAGTACCCCGACCTGATCATTCAGGACTCCAGCCGCACTCCGGCGACGGACGTGCTGCCGGGGCAGAGCATTGATCTCTGGAATCAAGTCAAGAACCAGGGTGACGGTGATACGACCTGGTCGTTTGCCACGACGTGGTATATCTCCACGAACAGCCAGTTCGACTCGTCCGTTGACTTTCCGTGGGCCGCGGCGACCATAGGTTGTTGTCTGTCGCCGGGGGAGACGGACGAAGCCAGCGGCTCGGTCCCCTGGCCGGATTTCTCCCCCTACAACACGGCGGGACAGACCTACTACATCGCGGTGATGGCGGACGACACGGAGTTGGTTACCGAGAGCAATGAAGACAACAACTGGGGACAGGTGTGGACCGTGACCCTGGACGATGAGCCGCCGCCCCTGCATCCGGACTTGATTATCCAGAGCTCGAGCTGTATTCCCCTGAGCGGCGTGGAGCCGGCCGGGCCGGTGGATTTGGCGAACGTGGTCAAAAACCAGGGTGACGGCGCGACGACGTGGCACTTCTACACCACGTGGTTCATCTCCACGGACAGCAGCGTCAGCACCGGCGATTACGAGTGGGCTTACAGCTACATACCGTGTTGCCTGAACCCCGGCGATACGCTTGATGCCGGCGGGACCGTGCTGTGGCCCGACGTGGCGCCATACAACACGCCCGGGCAAACCTACTACCTGGCAGTGATGGCGGACGACACCGAGCTGGTGTCGGAAAGCAACGAGGGCAACAACTGGGGGCAGACCTGGCAGGTAACGCTGGGCGCCGCCACGGGCGATCTGGTCGGGACGGTCCGTGACGGATCAACGGGCGACTACATCTACAATGCCGAGGTCAGATTGGACGGCGGGGATCCGGAATATACAACAGGACAGGGACAGTTCAGCTTCACTGACGTTTCCGCGGGGGACTACATGCTGACGGTGACCAAGACCGGGTACTACGACGCGGCCGAGCCCGTCACCATCGAGGCCGATTCCACGACGCAAGTGGCAATCTGGATGACGCCGGAGTCCGGCGGCTCGGACCCGGTCGTCGTGGGCGTCAGCGGAGACTACAGCGGACCGGGCGTCCGCGTGTACTACCTGGACAGCGTGTGGTTGAGCGAGACGTTCACCGCGACGGTGGAGTGGAACGACCACTCGGCCGGCACGGTTCAATTCATTACGCCGTACGGGACCTACCTGGGGTCCGGCGGTGGGAACACCTGGCAGCACTCGTTCAACATGGGTGCGGATTTCGGTTCGGGCGGGACGTTGACGGTGGTCGCGGTCGCGGATGATTTGGCCGAGTCGAATCCGTACATTGCGAACTTCAAGGTCATCTCTCCGCCGCCGGGCATCCTGCCGATACTGCTGTACGCGGATCCTGTCGGGAGCACGTTGAAGTACGTCACGCCGAACCTGGCCGACATCCCAACGGGTTTCGATGAAGGTGCCGACGACGTTCCGGAGGACATGCCGCTGTTCGGCAATGAAGCGTTCAAGTTTGTCAGCATGTTTGACGCTTCCGCCGAGATCGACGCCGCCAGCGGCTCGGCGAACGTGCTGAGCTTCGATCCGGACCTGCCCGGTTCGGAAGGAAAGACAAAGCTGGCCGGGTACGAGTTCACGCCGTCGCTGAGCGGGCAGCTCACCTGGCAGTTCTATGAAAACCCGGATCGCTGGATTCCGGGTGGTCATCTGCAAATTGGGGCGCAGGTGGGGGCCGACGTGCCCCCGGTGCCGGTAGTGTTCTTCTTCGGGCCCGTGCCGTGCTACTTCCGCGGGCACATCGACGTGGGTGTGGCGGTCGGTCTGGACATAATCGGCTGGGACGCCCCCGGCCAAGCCGTTTTTGAGGGGACGTTGATCCTCGATCCGTTCCCGTATGCGGAGGCGATGCTCGGGGCCGGCATCGCGGACGTGGTGGCGGTCGAAGGCTATCTCGGCGGCGGGGCGCGCATGACGCTGGTATTCCCGCCTGTGCCGCCCGATCCCGCCCTGGAGCAGTTGCAGCTCTATCTGGCCGGCGGGGTGCGTGTGGTAGTGTTCATCTTCGTATACGAGTGGCCGCTGCTGGAATACACCTGGGAGCCCGATCTGGGGCTGCGTGTGACGCAAGGGCTGACGCCGGTGCTTGGCATCATGCCGCGTGACTACCTGCGACGGCCGGAGGGGTATGCGGTTTTTGTCGCCAATCAGGCCTTGCAACGCGATTTCCGCAGCGTCATTACCGCCGAGAGCGAGATCGAGATCAACGTTTTCTGCCAGTCCACGCCGGACCTGGCGGCGGTGGGCGATTCCTTGCTGGCGGCCTGGATTTGGGACGATCCGAGTCGAACGGCCACAAACCGGACGGAGTTGGTGTTTATTCGCGGCCAGTACGAGGCGGGTCCGGAGTGGTGGTCCTGGAGCGAGCCGGTTGCCGTCCTTGACGACGGGACGGCCGATTACCGCCCACAGATCGTGACCCTGCCCGGCGGCGACGCGCTGCTGGCGTGGGAGAACGTCAGCGAGGTCCTGATCGAGCCGGGCGAGCCCGGAGATCCGTGCATCGAACAATGCCAGGGCGAACCGGATCCTGAGCAATGTCAGATCGAGTGCAAGCTGGAGGAGATGAAGAGCAAGACCGAGATCGCCGTGGCCCGCTACGACAGTGTCACGGAGACCTGGGGGCCGCAGACGATCATTACGAACAATGACTACTTCGACCGCGGTCCGCGGATCGCGGCCGGGCCCGCTGGAAGCGCAATGCTGTTCTGGGTCAGCAACACCGCCAACGAAGAGATGGGCTCGCTGGCCAACCCGAACACGATTCACTACGCCACGTACGATGGCGTTACCTGGTCGGCCCCCGGCATCGTGGCGAGCAACGTGCCCTCGGTGGTGAAAAGTGCCGCGGCTTATGACGGGACGAATGCGGTCTTCGTCTACGCCGCCGATACCGACGACGACCCGGGCACGGTATACGATCGCGAGATAGTTGCGGCGGCGTTCGAGGGCGGATCATGGGGGGCGGCGAACCAGCTCACCACTGACGCCCTCGAGGACGCCAACCCGCGCGTGGTTTACGACAGCACCGGCGGCTTGCTGCTGGTCTGGTATCGCGCCGGCGACCTGGTCATGAAAACCGACTTGAGCCTCGTCCCGCCGCAAACCGTGGTCGATCTGGTAGCCGAGGCCTCCTCCGGCGTGGCGGACTTCAGTCTGGCCACCGGCCAGGAGGGTCAGATCGCGCTGGTTTGGCAGGACGCCAGCCGCGAGCGGGTGGACATGTGGCGGGCGATCTACGATCCGACGCTGCAAACCTGGTCGGGCGCGCAACAGCTTACGGCCGACGACTGGATGGAGCACGGGATCGCGCCGGTCTACACCGCGTCCGGCGATCTCGTCGCGGTGTATGACAAGGTGAACACGGAGTTCGAAACGCGCTCGGTCAACGTCAATGGAGACCTAATCGACGTGCAGGTGCCGGTGCCGGACCGGACGGACCTTTATTTAATGCGGCACAAGGTCACCGGCGATCTCGCCGTCTACAGCGAGGACGTAACGCTGGATCCGCCCGACGCGGCCGTGGGCGAGGTGACAACAATCAACGCCGTGGTTCGCAATCTGGGCGACGTCGCGGCCGCGGACGTTGAAGTCGGGTTCTACGACGGCGACCCGAGCGCGGGCGGAACGCTGATCGACATGCCGGTGATCGCGGGCCTGCTGCTCGGAGGCGGGCAGACCTTGGTCAGCGTGGAGTGGCTCGTGCCGCCCTCGCCCGAGCTGCATGACCTCTACATCATCGCCGATCCGAATCAAGTGCAGGAAGACGGGAATCGGGCCAACAACACGGCGGTCCTGCAAGGCGGCCTGAAGCCGGACCTGTTCATCGAGTCGTTCACCGTGCAAGAGGCGGGTCCGGAGGCCCGGCTCTTCACCGTCCGCGTGGCGAATCGCTCCGGATGGGCGGTTTCTGATTTCGGCGTGACCCTGCGGCGAGAGGCGGTGGACGGCGAACTGCTGACGAGCATGACGATCGACGAACCGATTGCTCCGGGAGCCTACCACGACCTGTCCTGGACGTGGAACGACTTGCCGAGGTGCGTGGTCACCAGCGACGTCTACGCGATCGTCGACGAAGCCGACGTGATCGACGAGTTCGATGAGGCCAACAACGTCCGCATGACCGTCGCCCAACTCGGGCCGCCGTTCCTGCTCTATGACATCAATTACGACGGCTTCGTCAGCATCGTCGGCGACGTGCCGCCCTTTATCGATTGTCTCTACTTCGGGAACTGCCCCGACGACCCCGATCCGCTCTGCCCGGGAGATTGTAGCGGCGACGGGCTACTCAGCATCATCGGCGACGTACCCTGCTTCGTCGACTGCCTCTACTTCGGCAATTGCGGCGACGGCCGGCCGCTACATGGTGTGGCACCGGCTTCCAGCCGGTGGATCGGCCGGCACGGGGGCCGGCCGCTACAGCGCGCCGGTGATGGGCAAGACGACAAGGCCACGGGCTTCACGATCGGCGGCGCGGTCTACGATGACTTGCAAAACCCGCTGCTGAGCGGCGTCGCCGGCGTGACGATCACGGTCACGCAACTCGACGGCCCGTTCACGGCCGTTCGGACCACGCAGGGACCCTGCGGCCTGTGGTCCGTCGAGGAGGTCCCGCCCGGCGTGTACCGTGTAACGCCCAGCTTGACCGGACGCCACTTCGATCGCGTCGAGAGAGGCATGGTAGCCGGGCCCGCGCCGGCAACGCTGAACACTGCTCAAGAGCAGTGGCACACACAAATTGATTCCGGCACGCTCCCCGCGGGGTGCCAGAGCCTGCAATTCCTGGCTCGCAAGCCCGCGGCAAGCAATAGCACCGTCCGGCCCGCCGGGGTCGGGAAATAACGCAACGGAGAGAGTAAGAGAGGACTTCGAGCGTAAAACCACCGCTCGTCGAAAACTGAAGGAGGATTAGATGATGCGTAGCAGAATGTCTGGAATGCGAAGACGGCCGGTACGGAGCCCGGCCGCTACATGTTGTTGTCTGTTGTGGGCAGCTATCCCCTTGGCCGTGCTGGCGTTTGTTCCCTTCGCCGCGGCCACGCCACAAATGTCCGGCGGCCAGGCGGGCGGCGGATGCTCGCTGGAGCCGCCGGATTACGAAACCGCTTGTTGGCTGGACGACGTCCTGGCCCGGGCGGAAAAGGAATCACTTCACGTGATCATCGAGGAGTATCCGGAGGCGGGGCTGATCGTGGTCGGCTTCGGCAAAGGCGCCCACGGCGATACGAGAGACCCGCTCAGCCGCGGTTTTGAGTACTGCAAAATGGGAACCGGGTACGACGGAGACTGGAACATCACCGGCGAGAAATACTGCTACGGCCCTGGAGAATCCGTGTTCTTCGGCGGCCACTACGAGATGCTCTACGACGGCCGCTGGTGCGGCGACGGCTGGTACCGGCCGGATGGCTCGCTTTACTCCGAAGACCAGTACAGCTACTGGATACCGGACCCGGACCCATATGAATACTGGGTATGGTACAACGTGGTTTTCTGGTACGACCCCATGAACGGGTCGATGCAGCAGGAAGAAGGCTCGTGGACAGCGAAATGGTGGGATAACGGGTCCAACGTGTGCAGCAAGGACTTCACGGTGATGTACGACCTGGTCGATGACACCACCAGCAAGGGCATGACGCCCGACAATGACCCGCTCAACCGCACCAGTACCTTCCTGGTAACCGACCCGTATGTCTACAGTTGGGTCAAGTGTGACGACTTCAGCCTCAACTTCACCGACGACTTCAAGTGGCGCTGGTACGGGCCGGAGGGCTTCTACACGGAGATCATCCACGACGCGGACAACCCCGGCAGCGGATCGTGCTGGGGGTGGTACAAGGCCTGGGGATGTATCTATGTTGACGGCTATTATCCCGCCGAACATCCCGGCAACTGGTATGTCGATGTCTATATCAAGGACTACAACGGCTCCTGGGAGCACAAGCTCACGCACAACTTCACGATCAACTGCGTTACCAGCGGACCGACGATCACGCAACAGCCAACCCCCCCCTCGGCGACGATCTGTGAAGGACAATCGCAGCACTGGTGTGTCACCGCCACGGGTCTCGGCTCCCTGAGCTACCAGTGGCAGTTAAACACCGGCGGGGGTTGGAATAACATCTCCGGCGCGACATCCTCGTGCCACGATGCGACCGTGGCCGGCTCGTACCGCTGCGTCGTCACCGATGCGTGCGGCTCGACCAACAGCAGCACCGCCTTCCTGACCGTCAGGACCGCTCCCTCAATCACCCAGCAGCCCGATCCGCCGCTGGTGGTGGTCTGCGACGGCGGATCCCATATCTGGTGCGTTCAGGCCTCCGGCAGCACGCCGCTGGCGTACCAGTGGCAGCGCAACACCGGCGGGGGCTGGAATGACATCCCCGGCGAGGTGTCTTCCTGCATCCAGGCGGCGGTGGACGGCTCGTATCGCTGCCGGGTCAGCAATGATTGCGGAGAAATCTACTGTGACGCCGTCACGCTGGTGGTGGCCTACGCGCCGACGATCACCAGCCAGCCCGACCCGCCCGCGGCCACCATCTGCGAGGGCGACCAACAGCATTGGTGCGTTTCCGCCGACGGGGCCGAGCCGCTGGAGTATCAGTGGGAGCAGAACACGGGCGGCGGCTGGACGCTGATTTCCGGGGCCACGGCCGCGTGCTATGACGCCACGCAGGCTGCTTCGTATCGCTGCGGCGTCTCCAACATGTGCGGCGGCCCGGTTTACAGTAACGTGGTCACGCTGACGCTCGAATGGGGGCCGATCATTGCCGAGATACCCGATCACACTACTCTGCCGGGCGAGCTGTATACACGGATGCCCCAGTTGTTGCAGGGCACGGAGCCGGTGAGCTGGACGCTGATCGACGGGCCGGCGGGCATGACCGTGTCCCCGGCGACGGGCGAAGTGAACTGGCCCGACCCCACTCCGCCCGACAGTGTGCACCCGGTGGTGATTGCAGCCACCAATATCTGCGGCGAGGACCAGGAGAGCTGGCAACTGACGGTCGAGCCACGGCCGACGTACACCATCGGCGGCCAGGTCTTCACCGATCAGGCCAACCCGATGTTCAGCGGCCTGCCGGGCGTGACGGTCACGGTTGATGGCGACGGCGGGCACTTTGAGACGGAGACGGTAACGGGCCCGGTTGCGGGTCTGTGGAGTATCGATGAGGTCCCGCAGGGGCAGTACCTGGTCTACCTGGAGGAGCCCGGCTATTGCTTCTGGCATTTCGTCGACGGTGTCCCCGGCGATCCGCCTCCGCTTTCCATCCTGGTCAACGAAGAGAACCAGGCGGACAATCAAAGCATCCTGTTCTGGGCGCAGGTTACGCTCTGCCCCGGCGATTCCAACTGCGACGAGGCGATCAATTGGCGTGATATCGATTTCTTCGTCGCGGCGATGAACGACAATGTCGCCGCCTGGGAAGCTATGTTCCTGCCCGGAGCGCCGACCTGCTCGTTCGACAACAACGACGTGAACGGTGATGGGACGGTCAATTGGCGCGACATCGATCCGTTAGTGGCGATAATGAACACGACGTGCCCGTAGCGCTCCGTAACGTCTCGATGGATGGATAATCGTTGATTGGGTGGCCCATCGCTTCAGCGGTGGGCCACCCAACCGAATATCCGCATATCCAGGAGTGCTAATGCAATAGTCTCCGATATGCATGAGGTGATTGAAATGACAAACCGCGGAGCAGCGCGGACTCTGAGTCGATGGATTGCGGCTTCCCTATTCGTGATACTCATCTCTCCGGCAACGGCCCAGCAACCCGCACAGGACGCGCATAGCCTGTGTTTGCCCACCGGAGACCCGCCCACAGGAGGTTACGCCCCCTACACCGGGGCGGTCCGGACTCGTGCCGAGGTCGTCATCGGCGGCGTGCCAGGATACCAGTGGCGTCACGGCTGCGGGCCGACGGCGGCCGGCATGGTCGTGGGCTATTGGGACGGTAACGGCTTCCCCGCCTTGATACCCGGCGACGCCTCATCTCAGACTACAGCCGTGAACCAGGCCATGGCCAGCACCGGACATTACACGGACTATTCGCTGCCGATCGACGACCCGGGCACGGGGCTCTTGCCGGACGCATCCTATTACGGCGGCGCCCATCCGAGCGACAGCCTGGGCGACTTCATGGAAACCTCCTGGTACACGCGCCAGAACTACTATGGCTGGTCATGGTTCAGCGACGTCGATAACGCCTTGCGGGAGTACGTCGATTACGTGAACGCCTCGGAAGGCACGGCGTATCTAGCCGACTCCTGGAACGAGTACTGGGGCACCTTCACGTGGAGCACGTTCGTCACCGAGATCGATTCGTCCCGGCCGCTGGTATTCCTGGTCGATACGGACGGCGACGGGTGGACGGACCATTTCGTGACGGCGATTGGCTATCGGGACACTTACGGATACCAGGAGTATGCCTGTCTGGATACCTGGTCCCCGCCCGCCAGTATTCGCTGGGAACGATTCCGCGGCATCCAGGCCGGAAACGCGTGGGGCATCTACGGGGCCACATACTGCACCCTCACGGACGGCGGAATCACCGACTGCAACAGCAATGGAATCGACGACGCCGAGGACATCGCCAGCGGCACCAGCCAAGACTGCAATAACAACGCGGTCCCGGACGAGTGCGACATCGCCGACGGCACGAGCATGGACGTCAACAGCAACGGCGTGCCCGACGAATGCGAGGACGACTGCAACAGCAACGGGATTCCGGACGATTATGACATCGCCACGGGGGCCAGCGAAGATTGCAACGATAATGCGGTCCCGGATGAGTGCGACATCGCCGATGGTACGAGTTTGGACGTGAACGAGAATGGTATTCCCGACGAATGCGAAGCCCTGACGCCGCCTTACTTTCAAGGGCTGGGCGATTTGCCGGGCGGGGAGTTCCACAGCGAAGCCCAAGCGGTGTCGGCGGACGGCCTCACCGTTGTCGGCGTCAGCGCCTCCGCGGACGGCGACCAGGCCTTCCGATGGACCGCGCAGGACGGACCGGTCGGCCTGGGCGATCTGAGCGGCGGCAGCTTCCAGAGCAAGGCCCGCGGCGTTTCCGGCGACGGTTCGGTAGTCGTGGGCGCCTCCGACGGCTGGGCTCCCGAAGTCGCTTTCCGCTGGACCGCCGAGGAGGGTATGGTGGCGCTCGGGTTACTCTTCGGAGGCGATTACAGCAGTCGAGCCCTGGCGGTCTCGGCGGACGGCTCGGTTATCGTGGGAACGGCCAACTCGGCAAACGGTGACGAGGCCTTCCACTGGAATGCGGATCAGGGAATGACAGGCTTGGGCGACCTAGCCGGCGGGGGATTCGGTTCCGAAGCACAAGGAGCGTCCGCCGACGGGTCGGTGATCGTCGGCGCCGGCACGGTCACGGATGACATGCAACCGTGGGCTTTCCGTTGGACGGAGCCGGCCGGGATGGTCCCGCTCCAGCCCGAGGATTACCTGGAAGCGGACGTCGCCTGCACTGCGAACACGATCTCCAGCGACGGCTCCACGATCATTGGCACGTACTGGCTTGCACCCCCCTATGATACGACTGTCGCCTTCCGTTGGAACCAAGAGGCAGGCTTCCGATGGTTGCACGAGCCGAGTGAGGAATCAAATGGTTGCGCGACCGCCGTCTCATCCGACGGGACGGCCATTGTAGGGTGGCATTCGCAGCTCGGGGCCTTCATTTGGGATAATCCTGGCGACGCACTCTCATTGCAGACCGTGCTGGAAGTGAGATATAGGTTGGATCTGGCGGGCTGGGCGATGACTACTGCAACCGGCATCTCGGCGGACGGCCTGACCATTGTCGGCACCGGCACGAATGCGAGCGGCCAGACGGAGGGCTGGATTACCAAGCTGCCCTGGCCTGCTGATTTGGACCTGGACGGCGACACCGATCCGGATGATTGGGTTCTTTTCGAAACCTGCTTTGTGGGTGTTTGCGGCGAGGCACCATGTGAACCGCCAATTTACCCTGATCCTCTTTGCTCCGTTTGTGATTTTGACACCGAGGGCGACATCGACCTCGCGGATTTCGCTGGATTTCAGACAGCTTTCGGCAGAGAAGAGTAGTCTACGTTCTTCTCTCCTCTCCTATCTCCGAACGGAATTCTCAGTAGGAACGCGCGGTATGAAGCAAGAAGTCAATATACATTCTCCGTGAACGCACCTTTTTTTGTTGGCTTCTTGAGGGGCGCTCTCTCGTGCGCGATCGACGTTCGCGGGAGATGATTCCCGTCGGAATCGGTGCGAGAAAGGATTCTCGCACCAGTGTGTCAGAAAACACTGCTCGCAGAGCAGTGGCACACCCGCTCGCACCAGCGTGTTATGTTACGTTATCAGTCAACCGTTTGTCCGTTGAGCAATCCCGTTCCCACGTTCCCACCTTCCC
>JAGMDK010000142.1 GCA_023128695.1 Phycisphaerae bacterium | reverse complement strand
TTCCCACCTTCCCACGTTCCCACGTTCTCACTCAAACAGCGTCGGTTCATCCTCCGCCCGCCGTGGCGCTGCCAAACCCAGGTGCTCGTACACCGTTGGGCGGGCGAGGCGGCCGCGGGGGGTGCGGATTACGAAGCCGATTTGGAGTAGGTAGGGCTCGACCACGTCCTCCAGCGTGTCGCGCTCATGGCCCATGGTCGCCGCGATGGCCTCGATGCCGGCCGGGCCGCCGTCGTAGTGCTTGATCAAGGCGTGCAAGTAGGCGCGATCCAGGTTGTCCAGGCCCAAGGTGTCGATCTGCAAGATATCCAAAGCGGCGTCCACCACCGGCGGCGTCAAGGTGCCGTCGCCGCGGACTTCGGCGTAGTCCCGTACGCGACGCAGGAGGCGATTGACGATACGCGGCGTGCCGCGCGAACGCGACGCCAGGCGCTCCAGGGCGGCGCGGTCGGAGTGAATCTTCAGCAGTTCCGCGTTGCGCTCGACGATGCGGACCAGCTCGTCCTCGGTGTAATACTGGAGGTGAAAGAGCAGGCCGAAGCGGTCGCGCAGGGCGGCCGAGAGCATGCCGGCCCGCGTGGTGGCGCCGACCATCGTGAAGTGCTTGAGCGCGAAGTTGACCGTTCGGCCGCCGATGCCGCTTTCGGTGGTGTAATCGACGCGGAAGTCCTCGAGGGCGGGGTAGAGGAACTCCTCGACGATCTTGGCGAGCCGGTGGATTTCGTCGATGAACAGCACGTCACCGGTGTCCATCTGGGTGAGCATCATCATCAGGTCGCCCTGCCGGGCGATGGCCGGCCCGCTGGTGACACGGATAGTCGCTCCCATTTCGTTGGCGATGACGTGCGCGAGCGTGGTCTTGCCCAGCCCCGGCGGCCCGTCGAGCAACACATGGTCGAGCGGCTCGTTCCGCTTGCGGGCGGCCTCCAGCGCGATACGCAACTGCTCGCGGACGACCTCCTGGCCAACGCACTCGTCGAGTCGGCTGGGCCGCAACGAGGTCAGGTAGCGCTCTTCATCCGGACCGGGCTGCGTAAAGACACGTTCAATGGCCATGGTGTAAGAGTAGCGAGTTATGGGCGAAGAGTTAAGAGTAACGAGTAGCGAGTAGCGAGTGGCGAGAAATATGCGCCCGGCATCTTGCCGGCGGAGACACCGGCTGGACGCCGAAGGCGAAGCGTGGCAGTCCGCCATAAGAGCCCTGTAGCGGCCGGGCTCCGTACCTCTGAATTACGTCCGCCACGGGGGGCGGACGCTACACTCTGAACCATGACCTCTCCGGCTGCGGGCGTTTCTGCCGCCGGGCACCGCGGCTACCAGTTTTCCGCCAGCAACTCAAAGTGGGCCTGGGGATGGGCGCACGCCGGGCACGTGCCTGGCGCTTCGTCGTCCTCATGGAGGTAACCGCAGTTTCGGCACCGCCAGACGACCTTCGCTTTCTTCTTGAAGACCGTGCCGGTTTCCACGTTCGCCAGCAGGCCGAGGTAACGCTTTTCGTGCTGCTTCTCGGCCACGGCGATGGCCTCGAACACCTTCGCGATCGCTTCGAAGCCTTCCTCGCGGGCGGTCGCGGCGAACTCGGGATACATGTTCTCCCACTCGTAGTGCTCGCCGCCGGCCGCGGCCTTGAGGTTCTCCGCCGTGCTGCCGATCACGCCGGCCGGGAACGCCGCCTGGATCTCCACCTCGCCGCCTTCGAGGAACTTGAACAGCCGCTTGGCGTGCTCTTTCTCCTGATCGGCGGTCTCCGCGAAGATGTCCGCGATCTGGACGAAACCCTCCTTCCTCGCCTTGCCGGCGAAGTAGTTATAGCGGTTCCGCGCCTGGGATTCGCCGGCGAATGCGGTAAGCAGGTTCTTCTCCGTCTTGCTGCCTTTCAAACTTGCCATTTGAATCTCCTGTCAATCCGAATTCTATCCCCACTTGCCCTTGGCGATGTGGATCTGCATCTCGGTCATCGCCAGCTTCATGATCTCGTAGCTGTGCGCCAGCGACTTGCCGAAGACGTCCACACAGCCGGGGTCGAGATTGTCTTCGATACCGTCCTTGCAGACCTGCTCCATCTTCCGACCCAGATCGGCCAGCCGGGCGTGCAGGGCGTTGGTGTGACGCGAGCGTTCCACCAGATTCGCGGCGGCTTCATCTAAGAGGGTGAACTTCTCCGCCGCCGCGCCGCATTTCGGGCACTGCCCCGGAGCCTCGTCGCCGTCATGAATGTATCCGCACACCGCGCATTTCCATTTCTTCTGCATGACTCTTCCTTTCTGTTGTTGCCGCGAAAGCGTTACTATATTCCTCTTTGGGAAAACCCTGACGAAAAGGCTTCCTCTAGCTTTGGGTTCAGCATTGTTTCGATCCTTTCGACCACGCCCCCTGAATCATGTTTAACCAGGCTTCTTACAGAGCCGCCGCCACGGCCTGGAGTGCCGCCGCGTAGTTGGGCTCGTTGGTCAGTTCGGAAACATATTCGGCATACACGACCTTGTTATCCCGAGCGATGACGAAGACCGCGCGGGCCAGCAAACCCAGTTCGCGGATGTACACGCCGTACGCCTCGCCGAACACGCGGTACTTGTAGTCACTGGCCGTGATGACGCGCTCGACCCCCTCGGCGCCGCAGAAGCGCGCCAAAGCGAACGGCAGGTCGAGGCTCACGCTCAGGATCACCACGTCGTCCGAGAGGCCGACGGCTTCCTTGTTGAACGTGCGGGTCTGGGCGGCGCAGACCGGCGTATCCAGGCTCGGTGCGACGCTCAGCACCCGTACCTTGCCGCGGAAGCTGGTGCTGTCGACATCGGCCAGGTCCTTGCCCACCAGTTTGAAGCTTGGTGCCGGATCGCCCACCTTGATTTCGGGCCCCACCAGAGTCAGCGGGTCCCCTTTGAACATTGCCGCGTTAGTGCGTTCAATCATGTCGTGTCTCTCCCTTTATTCAGACCTCGTATTCATCTTTAACTCATGTCTCGTCTTCGACGCGGCGTCATCACTGTGTTTCTGGGCCGACCTCTTCTTGCAGGCCGGGCAGATGCCGTCAAACTCCAGCCGATAGCCGATAATGTCATAGCCATTTGTACTTCTGGACGTGTATCCGCCCAGCTTGGCGGACACGCCATGCAGGTCGTCAACTCGCCCGCAGTAAATGCAGCGGACATGGTAGTGCTGGTCCAGGTCGCCGTCGAACCGAGCTTCCGAACCACCGAACTCCAGTTTCCGCACGACGCCTATTTTCGTCAGTAGCTCGAGGTTGCGGTAGACCGTGGCCAAGCTGATGTTGGGCAAACGTCGCCGAGCGATCTCGTACAGTTCCGTCGCCGTGGGGTGCGAGGTGAGTTTCCTCAATTCTTCGAGCACCACGTGGCGTTGTCGCGTGTGTCGGCGAATTTTGTTTTCGGCCATGACCGCCTCACTATTGCTATTAGGTATTATTGTTAATAGAATATGACTTGTCAAGCTCCTTTTGGGGCAAAAATCCGCTGGTGCGAGATTCCGCTGGTGCGAGATTCCTATCTCGCACCTGAACCTGCGGGAATCCCTTCCCGCCTCCTCAAACAAGTGGAAGAGAGGGTGCGAGAAAGGATTCTCGCACCAGCGTGCAGAAGCGGTCCGGACAACCGGCGTTATCTTTCGCCCCGCTGGGGCTCGCGTCCCGCTACCAACGCTCCCGGGGGCTGACGCCCCCGGCTAACTACTTCCGCCCTTCGAGGGCTGTCATCCGAAGTCCCGCAAGGCGTGCCCATTAGCCACAATGGGTCACACCGGCAATTCATCCACAAATCCAACCCCGCCAATACTGTCGCACACCCCATCGGATGCGCTTGCACACCGTCAATTTGGCATTGCGTTGCTGTTGCGGCTACACTGTTTGCTTCACACAGCCGTCCGCCGGACGGCGGAGAGTCGTTGATGGAGCAAAGAGCATGAAGGTCCACGAATACCAGGCCCGCGGGCTGATGGAGGAGGCGGGAATACCGGTCCCACCCAGTGAGGTATTGGATAGCGCGGATCAGGCCCTCGCCGCTTATGATCGGCTGGGCGAAAAGACCGTGGTCGTCAAGGCTCAGGTTCATGCCGGCGGGCGCGGGAAAGCAGGCTACGTCAAGCTGGTGAGTTCGGCCCAGGAAGCTGCCGAGCACGCTCAGCGCATGTTCGCCGAGCCGATGGTCTCCAAGCAGACCGGTCCCGAGGGCATCCAGGTCCGCAAGATTCTGATGGCCGGGGCCGTGGACATCGCCAAGGAGTACTACCTTGGCATCGTCGTCGACCGCGTTCGCCGCGTGCCGGTCATGATGGCCAGTGCCGAGGGCGGCGTGGAGATCGAGGAGGTCGCGGCCCGCGACCCGGACGCGATCAAGAAAGCCTGGTTCCACCCGCATCTCGGATTGCAGCGGTTTCAAGCCAATGTCCTGGCAGCCGCCATCGGCCTGAGCGGTGATAAAGCCAAGGCGGCCGTGGGCATCATGCTCAAGATGGCCAAGCTGTTTCTCGCGAAGGATTGCTCGCTGGCGGAGATCAACCCGCTGATCGAGACGCCGACCGGCGAGATTCTGGCGATCGACGCCAAGTTCAATTTCGACGACAACGCCACGTTCCGGCATCCCGACGTGCAGGCGCTGTTTGATCCGCACGAGGAGGACGCGGCCGAATTGCGGGCCAAGGAGTTCGATCTGAGCTACATCGCGCTCGACGGCAACATCGGCTGCCTGGTCAACGGGGCCGGGCTGGCCATGTCTACCATGGACATCATCAAGCTACACGGCGGCGAGCCGGCGAACTTCCTCGACGTTGGCGGCAGCGTGACCACCGAAGGAGCCGTCGAGGCCTTCAAGATCATCCTCGCCGACGAGAAGGTCAAAGCCGTGCTGGTGAATATCTTCGGCGGCATCGCCAAGTGCGACGTGATCGCCGGCGCATTAATCACGGCTGCCAAAGAGGTCGGTTTCAAGGTTCCGGTGGTCGTACGGCTGGAGGGTACCAACGTCGAGATCGCCCGGCAGATGCTCAAGGACGCAAATCTACCGCAACTCAAGCCGGCCGGCGATCTGACCGACGCGGCCAAGCAGGTTTGTGCGTGCGTGTAGTCCACTACTGAAGATGAGGCGGCTTCGACGCGTGCAGGAGATGTTCGCGTGTCCGATCCTACACCGGTACTGATCGATGCCCTCTACCGCGAGGAAGTAGCCCACGCCAGGGCGATGTCCATTGAGGAGAAGCTTCGCGCAGGCGGGGAATTGTTCGACGAGGTCTGCGAGCGCATGCGGGCCGGCATTCGTTCGCAATTCCCCGACGCCGACGGGGAAAACGTGGAGCAGATCCTGCGGCGGCGCTTGGATATCATCCGCCATCTGGAGCAAGTGTTGTGACCAGCAACGACGCGGTCGCTGCGATGATTGACGCACTGGAGGCAGTGAACGTACCGTACATGCTTGTCGGTTCCTATTCGTGCAACGCGTACGGCGTGGCGAGGTCTACAAAGGACGCGGATTTCGTCGTCCAATTGCAACCCGAGGCGGTTCATGAACTCTGCGAGCAACTAGGAAATCAGTTTCGCCTCGATCCCCAGATGTCGTTCGAAACCGTGACTGGAACAACCCGGCACATCGTGCACATCAAAAACAGTCCGTTCCGCATCGAGCTGTTCTGTGTGAGCGATGAACCACATGACCTTGAGCGTTTCGCTCGTCGGCGGGTCGTAGAGGTTTGGGGTCGTAAGGTCTACCACCCCGCGGCGGAAGACGTTGTCGTTACGAAGTTGCGCTGGGCCAAACACGGTCAACGTTCCAAGGACACCGACGACGTGCGTAATGTCATCGCCGTCCAGGGCGACAATCTGGACTGGGACTACATCCACCGCTGGTGCGACGAGCACGGTACGCGCGAATTGCTTGATGAAATCCGGCGGTCTATCCCGAAAACCTGATCGCCACGGTCGCGGTTCGTGGCCGACTCGCTTAAATTGACCACATGTATCATGATTTGAGTGAGGCTATCGAACGATTTCCCGGCCGCCGTGTTCTGCTGGTCGGCGACTTCATGCTCGACCGGTATATCTTTGGGGACGCCGAGCGGATCAGCCCCGAGGCGCCCGTGCCGGTGCTGCGAGTGCTGGAACGGCAGGATCGCGTCGGCGGGGCGGGGTCGGTCGCGCTGAACATCGTTGCTCTCGGCGCGCGAGTTTCCTGTTGTGGACTTCTAGGGAAGGATCCCTTCGGCGACCGTGTCGAGAAGGCGCTCGCCGAGGCGGGGTGTGAGACCGGCGGCTTGATTCGTGTCGCTGACCGGCCGACCATCACAAAAACACGTCTGGTCGGGCTGGCCGAACATCGTCACCGCCAGCAAATCTTGCGGGTGGATGACGAACTCGTACGCCCCCCCGCACCCGACGATGAAAAGAAATTGCTGACCGCGGTGCAGACGGCGCTCCCCGACGTGGATGTCATCTGCCTCGAGGACTATGCCAAGGGCGTCCTGGCGCCGGATACTTGCTCGGCCATCGTGGCCGCGGCCGGGGCCGCTGGTAAACCCGTGTTTATCGACCCGGCCCGCACGCTGGCGTGGGAGAAGTACTCGGGCGCGACGCTGCTGACGCCGAACCGGGCCGAGTTGGAGATTGTCCTCGGTCGCCGAGTGGCGGACGATGAGATCGCGTCTGCGGCCGGCGAGTTGGCGGAGCGGTTGAAGCTGGGCGCTCTGCTGATCACGCTCGGACGTGACGGAGCGCTCCTGCTGCGTCGCGATCGTGAGCCGCAACGGTTTCCCACCACGCCGCGGGCAGTGTACGACAACACGGGGGCCGGTGACGCGGTGCTGGCGATGGTGGCCGTGGCGGTTGCCGCGGGTGCGTCACTCGAACAAGCCGCGATGCTGGCGAACGTCGCCGGTGGGCTGGAGGTCAGCAAGTTCGGCTGCGTCCCGATCACGCGCGACGAAGTGCTGCACGAGCTGCGGCACGGCGCCGAGCGCGGCCGCGGGAAGCTCCGCGCAGTGGGTGAATTGAAAGCGGAATTAGACGCCCTGCGGCAGCGCGGCGAGACGGTCGTCTTCACCAACGGCTGCTTCGACATCCTCCATCCGGGGCACCTTGAACTGCTCGAGCAGGCCAAGACGCTGGGCAGCCTGCTGGTCGTGGGGCTCAACAGCGATGCCTCGGTACGCTTGCTCAACAAGGGCGACGAGCGGCCGATCCGCAACCAGAACGACCGGGCCCGCCTGCTCGCGGCTCTGGAATGCGTCGATTACGTCGTCATGTTCGATGAGCCTGATCCCGGCCGCCTCATCGAGCAGGTCGTGCCCGACGTGCTCGTCAAGGGTGCCGACTGGGCGGACAAGGGCGTCGTTGGACGTAAATTTGTCGAGTCGCGGGGTGGACGAGTCGAACTGGTCGAACTGGTCGAAGGCTACAGTACAACAGGCGAGATGGAACGTATTCGCGCCGCCGCGGCGCGGACATGACGGGAATCAAGATGCCTCGCGATTGGCAAACCGTGTTGGGGGAACATCAGGAGGTCGTGGCCGCGCTGGCCGATCAGGCGGCGGTGCTCGACCGCATCGCGGACATCGTCGCGGATTGCCTGGGCAACGGGCGGCGGGTCTACACCTTTGGCAACGGGGGCAGCGCGGCCGACGCCCAGCATATCGCCTGCGAGTTGCTGGGGCGGTTCAAATGCGAGCGGCAGGCCCTGCCGGCCTTAGCGCTGAGCACCGACAGTTCCACCATCACCGCGATCGCGAACGACCTGGGCTATGAGCACATCTTCGCCCGCCAACTGCAAGGCCTCCTCCAACCCGGCGACGTCGTCTGGGCTCTCAGCACGAGCGGCAATTCGCCCAACGTACTCGCGGCAGTTCGCGTAGCCGCCGAACGCGGGGCGACGACCATCGGCTTCACCGGTCAGGCGGGCGGCAAGCTGGCGGACCTGTGTACACACGTCTTTTGCGCCGCCCACACCTCCAGCGACCGCATCCAGGAAGCCCACCTGTTGGCGTATCACTATGTCTGCGAACGCGTCGAGGCGCGGCTGGCGGGGCACCGCGCGGGCTGAAGCCCGCGGCTCTCCTTCAAGGTGGAATAGTCAAGCAATAAATGAAACGCGGCAGTAGGGACTGGTTAGCTTATACGTAAGCGTTCAGCGTTCAGCAATCAGCGATCAGCTGAAAGACGAGCGCTGGTGGCCAAATGTTACAAATAACATGTTATTGAGAGCCTCGCGGGGCCATGACCGAGGCTAGGTACCTGCCCCCTAACATCGCAAATGGCTGACCGCTGAAAGCTGAT
>JAGMDK010000141.1 GCA_023128695.1 Phycisphaerae bacterium | reverse complement strand
TGCTGCAAATGGCTGAACTGTTACGCTTATTCGTCCTCTTCGTCTTTGGCCTTGAACTGGGCGGCGATCTGTTGCTGGATGTTGGGCGGGACCACGTCGTAGTGGCTTAGCTCCATCATGTAGCTGCCTTGCCCGCCGGTCACGCTCTTGAGTTGCGAGGCGTAGCCGGCGACCTCCGCCAGCGGGACCTGGGCGTGCACCACGGTCTGATTCCCGGGCAGCATGTCCTGGCCCTGGATCTGGCCGCGCTTGCCGGCGATGTCGCGGGTGATGTCGCCCATGAACTCCGTCGGGACCGTGACCTCCACGTTCACGACCGGCTCGAGCAGGATCGGCTTGCACTGCATGAACGCCTTTCTGAACACTTTCCGCCCCGCGATCTGGAAGGCGATGTCCTTGCTGTCCACCGGGTGCGTCTTGCCGTCCACCAGCGAGACCTTGACGTCCACCACCGGATAGCCGGCGATCACGCCCCGCCGTATTTGGGCCTTGATCCCCTTATCCACGCTGGGCCGGAAGGGCTGGTCGATCGACCCGCCGAAGATCTTGTCGATGAACTCATACCCGGCCCCGCGCTCGTTGGGCTCCATGTCGATGAACACGCGGGCGAACTGGCCGGCCCCGCCGGTCTGTTTCTTGTGCGTGTATTCGACGTACTTGGCCGCGCCGCTGATGGTCTCGCGATACGGGATCTTCGGCGGCTTGGTGTCCATCTCCACCTTGAAATAGCGCTTCATCTTGCTCTGCATCACCGTCAGGTGCAGATCGCCGAGGCCCCGCATGACCAATTCGTTGGTCTCCGCGTCACGTATGAACTCAAAGCAGGGATCCTCTTCGGCAAAGCGCTGCAAGGCCCCGCTGATCTTCTCAACGTCGCCGCGGGCCTTCGGCTCGAGTGCCAGAGCGTACATCGGGGTGGGCGTTTTCGGCAAGTCGATCTTGCCCTCGCCCGCCTTGGCGTAGAGCACGTCCCCGATCTGGAAGTCCAGCTTCACGAAAGCGATAAGGTCGCCCGCGCTGCCGCTGTCAATCTCGGCGTGCTCGGCCCCGTGCAGCTTAAGCAGGTGCCCCGGCCGCTGGCCCTTGCGCTCGCCGCCGGCGAACACCTGCCCCTCGGCGGTGAGGGCGCCGCTATGGACCCGGGCGACCGAATACTTGATGTTGCTCTTCGGGTCGGTCGTGATCTTGAACACCTGGGCGACGAAATCGCCGTCGGCCTGCGCTTCCAGCGGCGTTTCCCGGGCCTGCTCGCCTTCACCCGTGACCAATACCCGCTGCTTGCCGACGGCCGGTGAGGGGGCGTACTTGACGATGGCGTCGAGCAACTCCTTGAGGCCCACATCGCCGCGGGCGGAGGCGAACAGCACCGGGATCACATGGCCGGACGCGACCGCGCCGCCGATGGCCGGGGCCAGTTGCTCGGGTGCGATGGAACCGGTTTCCATGTACTGCTCCATCAGCTCGTCGTCGGTCTCGACGATGGCGTCGATCAAGGCGGTGTGACACTCGGCCACGTCGAGCACGTCGGCCTGGCCGGAATCATTTTCGAGACAATCGATCACGCCCTGGCCGCCGCCGGTCGGCAGGTTGATCGGGTGACATTCGTGGCCGAAGGTTTCCTTGATGGAGTTGAGAATGTCGCCGAGTTGAACATTTTCCGCGTCGATGCGGGCGATGATGATCATCCGGGCCAGGCCGTGGTCCTTGGCGATGTTGAACATCCGGCGAGTATTCACCCCGATGCCGGCCGCGGCCGAGACGACGATGGCGGCGGTCTCGACGGCCCCCAGCGCGGCAATCGCGGTCCCGCAATAGTCCGGCATGCCGGGCGTGTCAATAAAGTTCAGCAGGTGTCCGTCGTGCTCGATGTGGAAGAGGTTGGAATCCACACTGTGTTGGCGTTCCCTGGACTCCTCGTCGTAGTCGAGCAGGCTGGTGCCGTCGTCCACGCTGCCCATACGAGTAGCGAGGCCGGCTTTATGCAGGATGGCTTCACCGAGCGTGGTTTTTCCGGCCGAAGCGTGCCCGGCCAGGGCCACGTTGCGGATTTTGTCGATTTGATGTGCGCCCATGCGCAGGCCTCCGATCCGTTGTTAACTATTACGGTTAATGCCTCAATGATTAGCGAATTGTGCAGTATAACGCCCCGTCCACGCATGCCAAGAGGACGGGGACGACTGTTGCGCGCAGGTGCACGACACTTCCGGTGAATCACCCGTGGGCCGTGTGCCACTGCTCTTGAGCAGTGCCCAGGCCGTGTGCCACTGCTCTTGAGCAGTGCCCAGGCTCTCGCCGTCCGAAGAAGACACTGCTCAAGAGCAGTGGCACACTGGCCGTCCGAAGAAGACACTGCTCAAGAGCAGTGGCACACTGGCCGTCCGAAGAAGACACTGCTCAAGAGCAGTGGCACACGTTACCTCGCCGGTTGATTATTGCTCTTCCTTCTGCTCGGCCTGCTCGGTGGTCTGATTGAGCAGTCCGCCGAGCTGCTGACCAAGGGCCTCATCCCCGAGCCCGCCGCGGCGTTTCTTCTCTTTCTTTCGGGCTTCGATTTCGGCGTCGGTCTCGGGATCGCTGGCCCATTCGGCACGCTTTTTGGAGAGACCGATTTTGCGTTCGATGGTATCGACGCGCAGAATCTTGACGTCCAATTCCTGACTGATCTCGACCTCGTCTTGCGGGTTTTCCACCTTGTGGTCGGCCAGCTCGGAGACGTGCAGCAGTCCCTCGAGCTCGGGCTCCAGCTCGACGAATACGCCGAAGTTGGTGATCTTGGTGACCTTGCCGCGGACGACCATGCCGGGCTGGTAGCGCTCGGGGACGGCCCGCAGCCAGGGGTCCTCGGTCATCTGCTTGAGCCCCAGACCGATCCGCATCTTCTCCTGATCGACCGCGAGGACCACGCAACGGTAGGTCTCGCCCTTCTTGATCACCTCGGACGGATGCGAGACCTTCTTCGTCCAGCTCATGTCGCTGACGTGCAGCAGGCCGTCGATGCCCTCCTCGATCTCAACGAACGCACCGTAGTTCGTGAGGTTCCGCACCGTGCCCTGGACGACCGTGCCCATCGGATACTTCTGGGCCACGGTGGTCCACGGATTGACCTCGGTCTGCTTTATGCCGAGCGAGATTTCCTGCTTGTCCTTGTCAACCTCGAGCACGACCACCTCGATCTCGTCCCCGGCGGTGACCACCTCGGACGGGTGATTGATCCGCCGCGTCCAGCTCATTTCCGAGATGTGCACCAGGCCTTCGATGCCGGGCTCGAGCTTCACGAAGGCGCCGTAGTTCATGATGTTGACGACTTCGCCTTTGATGCGCGAGTCGACGGCGTAGCGTTCGGCCACCTTCTCCCAAGGATTTTCCTGCGTCTGCTTGAGCCCGAGGGCGATCTTCTCCCGGTCGCGGTCGACCGAAAGCACCTTGATCTCGAGTTTCTGGTCCACCTTCAACAACTGGCTGGGGTGCTCGATCCGATCCCAGGACATGTCGGTGATGTGCAGCAGCCCATCGATCCCGCCCAGATCCACGAAGGCCCCGAAGTCCGCCAGGTTCTTCACGATGCCCGTGCGCAACTCGCCGACCTCGATCTCCTCCAGCAGCTTGGCCTTCGCGATTGCCCGCTCTTCCTCGATCAGCTTGCGGCGGGAAATGACGATATTGCGTCGCTCCTTGTCGATCTTGAGAATCTTGGCGTCGATGACCTGGTCGATGAACTCGCCCACGTCGGCCGGGCGGCGGATGTCGACCTGCGAGGCAGGCAGGAAGACCGGGACGCCGATGTCCACCAGCAGGCCACCCTTGATCTTGCGGAGCACCTTGCCCTTGACGTTATCGCCTTCGTGCGTCGTCTCGACGATACGGCGCCAGTTGAGAATGCGATCGGCGCGGCGTTTCGAGACCACGATCATGCCGGACTCGGACTCGATGTCTTCGACCAGCACCTCAACCTCGCCGCCGGCGGTGACTTCGGACGCGTGGTCCCATTCATCGAGGCCGACGATGCCCTCGCTCTTGAGCCCGACATCAAGGACGACCTCGTTGCCGTGGACGGCGACAATCTTCGCCTTGATGATCGAGTTGAAATCCAGGTTGGTGCCCAGGGTGGGCGAGATAGCCTGCTCCAGGACTTCCGTGCTGGCGGTCTCGCCGAACTCGGCCGCGAATTCGGCATCGATGTCGGCGTCGGTAACGTCGAGGTCCTTGAAGAGATTCGGATTAGCCATTAATTCCTTCGTTCTGTGAAACCACATCCCGCAGGCGCGCGACCCCGCGTCGCGAACCGTCAATCCATTCCATCGGGCGGGAAAAGGGTTGTGAAACCAATGTCCCTTGCGCCGGTCTCCCGGCACCTCCTAAGAGACAAGTTACACACTATAGTGGTATCGAACCCCATTTCGCAACCAGTAAATCAGCGTTTGGGAGTAATATCAGGAGAAAATCCGGTCTAAGAGCCCCATCAACTTCAATCCGGTCATGGCAAGCAGCACCTGGAACGCGTACCGGAGCCAGCGGACCGGCAGCCGGTGCGTCAGGCTGGCCCCGAACCATCCGCCGATCAGCGCTCCCGGTGCCAGCCAGAGGGTCAGCCAATACCCGTTCAGCGGGCTAACGTGGTCATCTCGGAATTGGTGAATCGAGTAGCTGAGAGCGGCGGAGGTCACAATTGCGATGCCCAGGATCGCGACGGCGGAGTTCGCGATGGCGTTGCGGATCCGGATGCCGAGCAGTTGACGCTGGGCCGGGACCGCCCAGACACCCCCGCCGACCCCGAGCAGTCCGGCGATGATCCCCGCCGGCAGGCCCACCACCAGCCCGATCAGGGTTCGACGATTCGGCATCGGGCACGTCGACCGAAAGTGCTCAGAGCCTCGCAAGGCCCGCCATTCCTGGTAGACGTCGAACAGGACCACGAATTCGAGGAAGACGCCGAAGCTCTGCCGCAGCAGGCGAGTCTGCTCATCGACGAAGAGACTGGCCGCGAAGACGCCGATCACAACGCCGACCGCCGCCAGCGGCAGAATGCCCGGCAGCATCGGGTAGACGATGGCCCTGGCCCGGCTGTGACGCACGATAGCCGGCACCGACAGGACGATCGAGGTGCTGATGGCGGCCAGTTTGTAGACGTGGAAGGAGTTGGGGCCGTAGGCTTGGTCGCCGAGGAAGATCACCATCGCGGGGATCATCAGAATCCCGCCCCCCACGCCGAGCGTCCCCCCGATCAACCCGGCGGCCAGCCCGACGGCCAGCAGCATGAATTCATCCGTCAAACCGAATTCCGCGAGCGTCATCGCGGCCATCCTACTCGCCGCCCCGACCGCTGCAAACCGCCAAGACCTGGCGGGAGGGCGAGGCTCTCACGGGCGGTCGAGGCTCTCACGGGAGGGCGAGGCTCTCACGGGAGGGCGAGGCTCCTGCCGAGCCGGGGCGCCGCGGCTCAGCGGGAGGGCGCGGCTCAG
>JAGMDK010000140.1 GCA_023128695.1 Phycisphaerae bacterium | reverse complement strand
GGCATCCTGCCGGTGGAACGTCCGGGACGGAGCCCGGACGCTACATGACTTTTGCGGCGGACTGCTAAGCTAAATCCCGATCGTCAGCGGCGTTCGGGATTTCGTCAGCCTGCCGCCACTCGACCAGCGGGGCATCGCCCCAGAGCCCGTCGAGGTCGTAGTAGTCACGGTGCTCCTCGTCGAAAAGGTGGATGACCACGTCCACGTAGTCCGCCAACATCCAGGTTGTGCCCGCCCGGTCGGCGACGGTAAAGGAGTGCCGTTCGACGGACTTGGCGTGCTCGTCGATCGCGTCGAGGACGGCCCGCATCTGGCGATCCGAAGTGCCCGTGCCGATCACGAAGTAATCGGCTATGTTGCTCAGCCCGCGCAAATCGAGGACGCGGACATCCGCGGTCTTGTTGTCGTCCGCGATACGAGCCACGGCAAGGGCGAACTCACGGCCATCGTCGCGGGGAGCCGCCGTAGTGTGAGCGCTGCTTTTCTGCTCGCCGGAGTTGAGTACGTTCATGCGGCTCATTGTAGACCGGTTGACTCGCTTGTCAGCACGAGCATTTCACCGGCGGTGTGCCACTGCTCTTGAGCAGTGCCCAAGCTGCCGCTAGTCAGAAGAAGACACTGCTCAAGAGCAGTGGCACACCGCATTTTTCTCGATTCCCGTCTTACCCGCCCAGGTGTAGGAACGCGCCGATCTGCGGAGCGAACTTGACGATCAACCCGGCGAAGACGACCGAGACCATGCTCATCAGCTTGATGAGGATGTTGAGGCTGGGGCCGGAAGTGTCCTTGAACGGATCGCCGACCGTATCGCCGACCACGCCGGCCTTGTGATCCTCGGAGCCCTTGCCGTAGATGATCATGTCTGGCTGGCCGGCGTTGACCGCGAGCTGGGCGCGGTTGACGAGCTCGGCGCGGATACTGGGCGGGAGCTTGTCCTGAACGGCCTGATCCTCGACCACCTGCTTGGCGCTGATCTTGCCATAGGTCTCGATCAGCTTCTTGGCGTTGTCCCAGGCCCCGCCGGCGTTGGCCATGAAGATCGCCAGCGCGAAGCCGCTGGTCAGCCCGCCAGCCAACAGCCCCATCACGCCCGCCACGCCGAAGACCAGGCCGACCACGACCGGGACGCTGATCGCCAAGAGCGCCGGGAAGATCATCTCCTTCTGAGCCCCGGCGGTGGAGATGGCGACGCAATTGGCGTAGTCGGGATACACGTGGTTGTCCACGGTGACCTTCTTCGGCCAGTTATCCGGGTCCTGAACGAAGGCCTCGTCCTTGCCCTCGTTACGCAGGGACTGGCGGATCTTCTCGAACTGCCGGCGGCACTCGACGATCATCTGGTTCGCCGCCCGGCCGACCGCCTTCATGGTCAGCGAGCAAAACAGGAATGCCAACAGCACGCCGGAGAACAGCCCGCACAACACCTTGGGATTCATCAGGGTAACGTTGTAGAACTCCATGAACTGGGCCAAGGAGGCCTTCTTGGTCGGCACGAGCTTCAGGCGGAGCGCGTCATCTCCAATCACGGCCGCGGTTTGCACATATGCCTGATCCTTGCCGCTCTTTGCGCCCAACTCGACCTTTGTCTCGAAAGGCGTGAGTTTCGTTTTTAGATCAGCGGTGAGCTCCAAGGCCATGAAAGCGTCGAAATGCTCGTACTCCTGGCCGTCGCCTTCTTTCCAATTGCCGAATTTGCCGTGACCCATATACACCGCCTCGGCGGGGGTGGGGGCCTGGTAAATGTCCACTACCTGATCACGGGCTTGATAGAGCTGTCCGAAGCGAACCTCCTCGACATAAGCCGCCAGCAGGGCCAGCGCGGTCAGGGCCGCCGACCCGATGGCAAAGCCTTTGCCCGTGGCCGCGGTGGTGTTGCCCAGGGCGTCGAGAGCGTCGGTTCGCTGCCGAACGTGCGGCTCCTGCCCGGTCATCTCGGCGTTGCCGCCGGCGTTGTCGGCGATGGGGCCATATGCGTCGGTCGCCAATGTGATGCCCAGCGTGGCGAGCATGCCGACCGCGGCGATGCCTACGCCGTAGAGTCCCAGCATGTATTCCTGGCCGCCGCCGGCGAAGTTGTACGCCAGCAGGATCGCGATGATGATCGTGGCCAGGGCTGCCCAGGTGCTCTTCATGCCCTCGGCGATGCCGCCGATGATGATCGTCGCCGGCCCGGTGATACCTTGGGCACTGATGGCCTTGGTGGGCTTGTAGTCGTAGCTGGTGTAGTACTCGGTGGAATAGCCGATGACCAGCCCGCCCACGAGCCCAGCCAGGATGCTGCCCCACAGGCCGTACCACTTGACGCCCTCGATTCCGCTGAACAGGGCCAGGCAAACGATTCCGGCCGCGATGGCGATCATGGCGCTGCTGCCCCAGATGCCCTTGTTGAGGGCCCTCATCAGGACCGCCATGGTGGCCTTTTCCTCGCTCTTGACGAGGTAGATGCCGGCGATGGAGAGCAGGATGCCGACGCCGGCCAGGACCATCGGGGCGGCCAGGAAGCGGATCGCGGCCTGGGCGCCTTCGCCGCTGACCTCGGTCCCGAACAGGGCGACGGCCGCGGCGACGCCGAGTGCGGCCGTGGCCAAAATTGAGCCGCAGTAGGACTCGTACAGGTCGGCGCCCATGCCGGCCACGTCGCCGACGTTGTCGCCAACGTTGTCGGCAATGGTGGCGGGGTTGCGGGGATCATCTTCGGGGATGCCGGCTTCAACCTTGCCGACCAGGTCGGCCCCGACGTCGGCGGCCTTGGTATAGATCCCGCCGCCGACACGGGCGAATAACGCTTGCGTCGAGGCCCCCATACCGAACGTCAGCATGATGACCGTGATGGTCGAGAGGTGCAGGTCCGTCCCCAAACGGAGTATCAGGAACCACCCGGTGATGTCGATCAGCGCGAAGCCGACCACCACCATGCCCATCACCGCCCCGGCTCGAAACGCTACCGTCAGGCCGTCGTTGAGGCTCTTGCGAGCCCCGGCGGCCGTGCGGTTGCTCGCCATCGTCGCCGTCCGCATGCCCAAATAGCCGCACAAGCCGCTGAAGAAACCGCCGGTCAGGAAGGCGAACGGGACGATGCCGTTCTGGACCTTTAGGCCGTAAGCCATGTATCCCAGGATGCAGGCCAGGACGATGAACACCACGGTCACGACTGTGTACTGGCGTTTCAGGTAGGCCAACGCACCCTTGGTAACGTGCCCGGCGATCTCGATCATATCCGCATCGCCCTGGTCAGCCGCCTTCACCTCCTTGTAGAACTTGGAGGCGAAGTAGAGCGCGATACAGGCCCCAATCGGAGCAATCCACCACAAGGGGGGGATGCCGATCAATTTTTTCCAGACCGACAAAGCCTCTTGACCCGCGACCTCGCCTTCCGAGCCGGCGGCTTCAGCCTGCGGCGCTACCGGTTCCACGGACTCGGCAACACCGGCCCGCGGCTCGGTCGGCGCGACGGTTGGCGTCGGTGCCGGCGTGGGCTCGGGTAGGGCCGCTTCCGTAACGGCGGTCGTCGGGGCCGACGCGGGGCTCGGCGGCTCGTCCTGCGCCAGTGCGCCGGCGGGTGTTAAAACAAGTGCAAGCAACGTGATTAGCGCTGTGGTGATGATGGTCCGGTGCAGTCTGGTCAATTCAGCCACAGAGAAGTCTCCTTGGGGTATGTCATCGCGCAGCGACCTGAAACAGGCTCCGAAACCGGAGATTCCAGAGCGGAAATCGGCCGGCGTGCTCGGGGTCGCGCCCCCCGTGGAAGTCAGGCGAGCGGGCCGCGGGCCTTAAACCCAGAACTGTTCCTTGGCGATCCGCTTCAGTGACTTGCGCACCTTGCGCCGGCGGCGCTCCGAGGGTTTCTCGTAATAGGCGTTACGCTTGATGTCGCGCGTCAGCCCTTCCTTCTCGCAGAGCTTCTTGAACCGCCGCACCATCTGCTCGACCGACTCGTTCCCGCGGACCTTGACTCTAATCATGCACAGCAAGCCTCATTTTGAACAACCTCATACTAAGTGGCCCCCCATGTTGGGGGAGACGCCGAGAATCCTGGAGTATAACGGAACTTTCAGTGGCTGCAAGCTCGACAAAGCCTGCTCTCCAAGTCCAACAGGGCAATTGCATTCTCGCGTAACCGATCCTTTTCACAGGGTGGCGCGGGCGTCCCGCCCGCGAATCACACGGGCGGGAGAGCTTGTGAATTTTTCTGGGTGGGGCGGGCATCTTGCCCGCCAAGCGGCGATTGCGGGCTGTAACAGCGGGCGGGACGCCCGCGCCACCCTTAATATTGAATTTATTCCCAAGCTCGGACGCCCGCGCCACCCCACATTTTGGGTGGGACAGTGTAGTAGCGGCCGACGGCTCGTCGGCCGACGGTTCGTCAGCCGACGGCCTGCGAGCCGCAGGCCGCTACGTGAAACCGCCCAACTGGAAACGGCACTAGTGCTCTGTCAACGCTCGATTGACGGGCAGCGTCATGGAAGGGAGGGCGAAGCGATGGTGAAGGGAGGGCGAAGCTCCTGCTGA
>JAGMDK010000014.1 GCA_023128695.1 Phycisphaerae bacterium | reverse complement strand
CAGAAAATGTGGGTAATAGCAAGGCCTGAGGCCCGCGCGGTGCCCCGCCAGAGAGGACCACAATAGGTCACTATCGGCCGCGCGGACTGAAGTCCGCGGCTCCTCGGGTCTCGTGCACCCTTACTAAACTAAGCCCCTCCACGATTATTAGTCACACCCCGCTCCCGAGCGAGTATTAGTCACTCCCCGCCCCCGAGCGAGCGGCGTTTTGTGTTTTGACAATCGGCCGGGCATCTTTCATACTCCAGTGCTCACAAGTGGGCCTGTAAGTTGTGCGAACGCCGGGCGACTTTCCGGCGGCAGGCGTGCGCTTTGTGACCGGTAACGGGTTTTGCAGGAGTTTGTTATGGCCGGTCGTCCCGTCTCTGTTCAAAGTAGTCAGACCGCGTTGCTCTCCTGGGTGATCGTATTCGCGATCCTCATGGTCGCGTCATTGGTCCTGTTTATCTTGCAGCTTACCGATAACAAAGCGGCCAAGAACGAGGCGCGGCGCGCCACACAGAAGGCCGAGTTCCATGGCCGGCCCGCGCAGTATTACGAGGATGAGGCCCGCTCCCGCAAGACCAACGTGTTTGCCACGATGAACTCCGACTTGCGCTTGGTGGCCGGTTTGGTCAGTGCCCCGGATGACGTGGGGACCTCGGTGCACGCCAAGTACGAGCGCACGATGGATGACGTGGCGGCCCGCACGCCGATCAACCCTGACCTAACGCTTTTGTCGGCGGTCACCACGTTGGCCGATCTGTACGAGGACGAGCGCGCCCGGGCCGACGCGACTCAGAGCCGGGCCGATGAGTTGCAGCGTGAGAAAGATAACATGACGGCCCAGTTGAAAACCACGCGGGATGAGTTTGAGGCCCAGGTCGCGAGCCTGAGCGAGCGGCTCCAGCAGAATGAGGAAGAGAAGAACACCGCCTTGCGGCAGAAGGATGTGCAACTGCACGAGTTGCAGGCCAGCGTTAACGCGCTGGAACAGCAGTTGCAAAAGATCAAACGGGAGGGCAATGTCGTCGTTCGCGACAAGGACGTCGAGATCGGCCACTTGGAAACCCAGGTCGCGACCCTGCAAAAGCAGATTCAAGCCCTCAAGCCCACCACTTTCGACCCCAACGCGATCCTGACCAAGGCCGACGGCCGCATTCTGCGGGCCGTGCCCGGCAGCGACATCGTCTATATCAATGTCGGTGCCGCCGACCGGATCAAAGTCGGCATGGGCTTCGAGGTCTTTTCGCGGTCACGCGAGGCGTCCGATGGCCTGCGCGGCAAGGCTTCGCTGGCGGTGGCCACGGTGATGGAAGGCACGGCCGAGTGCCGCGTCACCCGGCGCAACGCCAGACGGCCGATCATCGAAGGCGATATCGTCGTCAACATCGCCTTCGAGCGCGACCGCAAGCCGAAGTTTGTGGTCCGCGGCGAGTTCGACCTGGATTATGACGGGGTGCCCGACGCTTATGGGCGGAAGGAAGTCGCCAGTTTGGTACGCCAGTGGGGGGGGCAGGTGGTGGATGAGTTGGACGAGTCGGTCGATTTCGTCGTCATCGGCCAGTCCCCGAGCGGTCCGCGGTTCGACGACAAAACGGTTGTCAGCGATATCGTCCGCGATCAGGCCCGCCGAAAGGAACTGGCCGGACTCCAGTTCGTCCGCCTGCTCGACCGGGCGGCGTCAATGTACATCCCGGTGATCACGCAGAACCAATTCCTCTTCCTGACCGGCTACGCGGGCGACGGGACGGTCGCCCGGCGTTGAGCAACCCCACCGGCTGGAAGCCGGTGCCACACACAATGTAGCGGCCACCGGCTGGAAGCCGGTGCCACACACAATGTAGCGGCCGGGCATCGTCACGCTTTGGTTTTCGGGTCGCGTTGTGTGTGCCACTGCTCTTGAGCAGTGTATAGCTTGACGGCGTAGACCGAGATTATCCAGAAGCACTGCTCAAGAGCAGTGGCACACCAGCACATCAATTGAATTGTGGTAGAGCACTAGGCGGTCTTACTTGTTTCACCCGCAACGGTCGAACCGGCCGGAGCCAAGGCTTCCATGGGGAAATCAACCTGCGCATAGCCCCTCGTCCGGGCAAATTCCAACACGGCTTGACGCAGTTCCGGCGGCGCGTCCCGGTGGGGCATCATCATGGCATACGTCCGCTCGGCGGGCTGGTCCGTGGCGATCGTCGCCAACCCCACCAGCCGTGGTCCCTGGAACGCCCCTTTGAGCTGACACACCTCTTTCTCCAGATGGGCGACCAGATCGAGGGTGAAGACCTCGGCGGTGACGGCGGATTCGCCGAGCGGGACACGCGGATCGGGCCCGAGGCGGTATTGGAGCAGCGCCACCATCGCCGGCCAGTCCGCCCGGGTCAGGTCGCGGACGACCATATCGCCGCCGGCCTCGGCCAGGGGATCGCCGCCGACTCCAGTGCCGCTCCGCAACATCGTTACCCGATCGTGGGGGGCCCACACGGCGCGGCAGATGGGCTCGAAGCCGAACTTTCTATAGAGGTCGGGGTCGAACTCCGTGGTCGTGCTGAGGAACAACCACTTGCCGCCGGTCATGTCGAACCAGGAGAGCACTGTTTCGGTCAGTTTGCGGGCGTGTCCGCGGCCGCGGTGCTCTTTGCGCGTGAAAACGTGACCCAGCACGCCGACGTCGCCGCGCTTATTGATGCAGGCACTGGCGAGGTACTGCCCGCCGGACGCCATCACCGCATAGACATCCTCCGCCCCGGGCAGTTCCTGGGTGACGCGACGTTCGATGTCGAGCAGCCAGGGCAAGCCCTTATGCTGGAGCAACTCTTGGAGCCCGCGCCAACGGGACGGGGCCGGCGGAACGATAAGTAGCGGTTTCATGGCGGTTCTGAGAACAGCTCTAACGGCACGGGAGAACTCAAGCAATAAACGCCGCCGACATCGTACCCATCGGTCTGCGACTGTCTACCCCGATGAGGGCCTCTGTTGTTGGGTCACATAAAAATGAGCAATAAAACACTGCACAAATGGCGGCCTTCTCTGTAAATTGTAAAAGTTCCAATAATTATGGCTGCCGGATTGGGCGAGTTCAGGTGACGGTGCGGGTCGCCAACAGCGTGGACATCGGTGAAACGATCCCCGCGGGACAAACAGTCCAGTTTTGCGATGGCGAGCCCTTCGTCGCGCTCATGAACACGGTGTGCCCGTAGCGGCCGACGCACCGGTTCCCAGGCAAGTGGTTTTGTATGAACTTAGAGCGCCGCACAATCGCGTGCCGCGATTTTGATAATGTAGCGGCCGGGCCCCGTGCCGGCCGTCCCACCGGCTGGAAGCCGGTGCCACATGGAATGTAGCGGCCAGCACCGACTTTGCGGCGGAGTGCTATACGCGCGGTTTGAAGGCCAAGGCTTGCTTTTCCGACCAGACGCCGGGGATGGTCGTGCCGCATTGGGGACACTTGCCGTCCTTGATCCTGTTCGAGGCCACTTGAAAGCCGACGCGGCGGATCAATTCGGTCTGGCAACTGTGGCAATAGGTGTTTTCGCCGGGGTGCAGGGCTACGTTGCCGGCGTAGACATAATGCACGCCGGCTTCCAGCGCGATCCGGCGGCAGCGCTCGAGCGTCTTGATCGGCGTGCGCGGCAGGTTGGTGATTCGGTAGGTCGGATGAAAACGCGTGAAGTGCATCGGCACGTCCGGGCCGAGATGCTTCAGCACCCATTTGCTCATCTGCTCGATCTCGTTCGGCGAATCGTTGAGCGTCGGCACGATGAGGATCACCAGCTCGGTCCAGATGCCGATGTCCTTGAGCGTCACTAGTGTGTCCAACACCGGCTGGAGATGCCCCGCGCAGGTCTCGGCGTAAAACTTCTCCGTATACGCCTTGAAGTCGATCTTGACGCCGGTGAGGTGTCGGCAGAGTTGTCGCAGGGGCTTTTCCTGAATGTAGCCGTTGGAGATCATCACGCTGCCGATGCCATGCTCGCGGGCCAGGGCGGCGGTGTCGTGCATGTATTCGTAGAAGATGACCGGCTCGGAATAGGTGTACGCGATCGTGGGACACCGCTGCGCCTGGCACGCCGCTACAAGCCGGTCGGGCGTGACGAGGACGCTCTCGACCTGCTCCGGACGAAACTGACTGATCCGCCAATTCTGACAGAACTTGCACTCGATGTTGCAGCCCGCCGTGGCGATCGAGAACGCCGGCGTGCCCGGTAGATAGTGAAACAGCGGCTTTTTTTCGATCGGGTCGATGTTTGCCGAGCACAGGGCGCCGTAGACGAGTGTCTGGTACTCGCCGCCCTGGTTTTCGCGCACGCCGCAATAGCCGCGTTCCACGTCTGCCACCTCGCACTCACGCGGGCAGAGAGTGCACTTGACCTTCTTCTCAGCGAGCTTTTCCCAGAACATCGCTGGATGCCGGGCGACGCCTGCGAGCTTCGGCCCGGCCAAGGCGCCGGTGCCGGCGACGTCCTGTTGCGCCATGGCAGGCTCAGCCTGACCTAATATGCACGAGGCTCCGCAGGCCAACCCTAAACGCAACAGATCGCGACGTGAAAGAGGAAAGGATTCCCACGGAGATGGGTGCGAGAAAGGATTCTCGCACCAGCTTGAAGAGCCGCGGGCTTCAGCCCGCGCGGTCGTTCGTTCGCAAATGATTGTAGTCCGCGCTTGCGGCGCACCGCGCGGGCTGAAGCCCGCGGCTCTTCCAGGTATGTCGCGCGGACTGAAGTCCGCGGTTCCTCCACTTGCGTCCTCGTCTATGAAAAACATGTTCTCGAGGTTGTCCATCTCACACATCTATTCGATCGAGCTTGTCCATCTCATACCTCGATGCGTTCGATCTTGTTCAGATCGGCCACGCCCAGCCCACGCTTGCCCGCGGTATTGATATGTTGGGGCGCCCGCTGCTCTTCCGCCAGCGATTTAAGCCCCTTCGCTTTCCGCTGCTTTTCCAGCAAGTCGGCCGCAACCGCGTCGGCGGCAACGAAATCGTTGCTCACGATCAGCCCACCAAACGGCCAGATAAAACCCGGATGGACGCCCGGGCCGGCGTTGTACTGGGCCCGCGTGCCGTCGCAAACCGTCAATCGCCATTTCGGCCGGATGTAACGGTGCGACACGACGTCCGCGACGAACGGATCGCAGTTGTTGTCGTGGTACTTGTTGGGGTTGTGGATCGCTCCGTAGAAATTCTTCATCCCCAAACTCACGCCGGCTAGATTGTGATCCTTGAGCACTGGAACGGAAATCAGCACATCCACCTGCTTGGCGACAATGCTCGAAAAACACGATCCGATCTGCCCGCGGCTCTCGACTTCGTTTTCATAGCCGCTCCCGATCCGCTCGGCGTCGGTCCCGCGACATTG
The DNA here is from genome assembly GCA_023128695.1 of Phycisphaerae bacterium. Taxonomy (GTDB): domain Bacteria; phylum Planctomycetota; class Phycisphaerae; order UBA1845; family Fen-1342; genus JAGMDK01. Next base: position 542 of record JAGMDK010000014.1, on the reverse strand, counting down.
CACGCCGCTGCTCGATTTGTTGAGTTTGAACCCGGCGCCGGCCAATTCAACGTCGAAGCGATCCCAGATGATGATCTTCCCGGCCGGCACACCCGCCTGCCGCAGGCCGGCGACGATCGCCTCGACGACCGCCGGCTGTGTTGAGAACCCCAGGGCATTAACCTTGATACCGACCCGCTCGCCGGGCTTGAAGAAGCGTCGCCAGGCCGCGGCCGCATTGGTGGCGTTCGTAAGCCGCTGCATCGCCGCGTCGAGCAGTTTGCGCAGCAGGTCGCGGTGCTCAGCCACCTTCCCGCGGGTCAGCGTCTCGTCGCGCGCGATGACGACGCGCGGTTCCGACGGTACCGAAGCGCGCGGCTTCTCATCGATCTTGCTGGCCGTCGAACTGCCATCGCAGGCAAGCGGCAGCGCTATCCCGGCGGTGACCACGCCTGCCTGCACGAGGAACTGTCGTCGTGTGGTGTTTCGGGGCATGAGAACAACTCCGCCACCCACGGCCGGTACGGGGCCCGGCCGTTACATTGTGTGGCACCGGCTTCCAG
>JAGMDK010000139.1 GCA_023128695.1 Phycisphaerae bacterium | reverse complement strand
CTTCCAGCCGGTGAGACGGCCGGTACGGAGCCCGGCCGCTACATTACCCTCGGGAGCGTGTTTACGAAAAACCCGGAAAGCGGGGAACGCAACGTCGGGATGTACCGCGTGCAACTCTTCGAGCCGAAGCTGGCCGCCATGCATTGGCACGTGCATCACGATGGCGCCCGGCACTTCCGTCTGTACCAGGAGCGGGGCGAGCAAATGCCGCTGGCGATCACGCTCGGCGGCCCGGCGATTCTGCCGTACGCCGCGACGTGTCCGCTACCGCCGGGGATTGACGAATGTCTGTTCGCGGGATTTCTCCAAGGTCAATCGTTGGAGCTTGTTCCCTGTGTTACGCAGCCGGAGATCGAAGTGCCCGCCGCAGCCGAGATCGTGATCGAGGGTTACATCGATCCGGCCGAAGACCCGATCCTCGAAGGCCCCTTCGGCGATCACACCGGGTTCTATTCGCTCGCGGACTACTACCCGCGTTTCCACGTGACGGCGATCACGCAGCGCACGAGCCCGATCTACCCCGCCACGATCGTCGGCAAGCCGCCGCAGGAGGATTATTGGCTCGGCAAGGCGACGGAGCGGATTTTTCTGCCGCTGTTACAGATGCTGGTGCCGGACGTGATCGACTACGACCTGCCGCTCTTCGGGTGTTTTCACAATTGCGCTTTTGTGAAGATCAAGAAGGAGTATCCGCTCCAGGCTCGGCGGGTAATGTACGCGTTGTGGGGGGCGGGTCAGATGTCGCTGACGAAGATCATCGTCGTGGTTGATGAGCACGTGGACGTGCACAATCAGGATGAGGTCTTGTTTCAGATGTGCAGCAACGTCGACCCGCGGCGAGACATCGTAATCGCCGACGGCCCGCTCGACATCCTCGACCACGCCGCTCCGTACTGCGGTGCCGGCAGCAAGCTCGGGATCGACGCGACGAAGAAGATCGCCGGTGAGGGCCAGGTGCGCGCCTGGCCGGCGGAGCTCGAGATGCCGGCGGAGATTAAGGAGTTGGTCACGCGGCGGTGGGGGGAGTATGGGTTGATCTAGCAATCGTCGATAAAGGGGACTGGCGGGAAGCGGTTAACCAAATCTGGTATAATGTTACTGCGATTGTTTCGTAGTCTTCGCGATCGACAGTTCTGGTATCTGTCTACCTCGACCGGAGCAAGCGCAGCCAGGTAGGAGAGAGAACATGTTGATCGAACCCTTGAGGCATCCTGTTCTTCTTGTGGCTCTCGCACTGGCGGCGGCCAGCGCGGCCGGCGAGCCTGCTAAGTCGCAACCACGTGGGTCGGACCTGCGACAAGTGAAGGTCGCCACGCTGTATGAGCACGTGACGGACATTCGCTTTCGAAGCATGGATGATATGGCCGCGCTGCTTACAGAGACGCACTCGGATTTCATCTTTCGTGGTATCTTCCGTTGGTGGCCCTGTCCGGAGTCCCCGGATACCACGCTCCCGCCCCAATACCCGGAATCGTACGTCGCGGACGCCGCCGAGCAAGGCTATACCTACGCGCAACTGACGGAGGGGATCGCAAAGACCAAGGAGGCCAGGCCGCGCTCGATCTTCTGCGGATCGATACCGGCCCAGCATATTACGCAACTGGTATGGAATCCAATCACTGGTGAGCATTTCGACCAGCAGCAGACCTGGGCCATGGCGGCCGACCCCAGCGACTGGGGTATCGAGATGTCAAAGGAAGAGTTCCAGTGCGAGTTCGCCAAGACGCACCTGTGGTTTGACCCCGAGAGACCTTGCAGCGAATACGATCCAGCCGAGGTCATAAGCTACTACCCCGACATCACGAATCCTGATTTCCAGGCCCTGCTGCTCTCCTGGGTGGAGAAACAGATCGACTGCGGCGCCGACGCTATTTGGATCGACGCGCTCTTTTCCCAGACGTTGTTCATGGATTACCTGACTGGAGATCCCAGTCATCCCGCCGTCACTGACGCGTTCTGTGCTGCATCCAACGTCATTGACACGATTCACCAATACGGCCTGTCCCAGGACAAATACATCTACGTCGGCATGTGGCCGAACTTCGTTTTGTTTCCTTATGATCCGCCGGACCTCGACTTCGTTACTCAGTCGCCGGGAGCCTACGAGATTCTCGATATGACGATGAACGAGGCCGCCTGGGACTACCTGATCGCACTGCTTGAGGCAAAGCTGGGCGAGCTGCCGCCGTTCTTCGTGTTTGTGGATTGGGCATCGGGAGACGACACACCGCTGGCCGTCTTCAGCCAGGTGCTTGACAAGCAGCAACAACGTGACTTCCTCGTCATCATGGACGAGTTCCTTGCTTCGAAAGGGCTCAATCTTGCATATCCGGTTCATGGGGGGCACATGGGCGAAGGCGCCTCGATCCTCTCGTTCGGCTGGTCCTGTCTTTACGACAGTCTTGCGCCCGAATTTGAGACTTATGAAACGATCAAGGAGCTGGCACGGCAGAAGTGGCTGCCGGGGGGCGAGTTGATCGACGATTTCGATGACGGCAATGATGACGGCTGGACGCACTTCGACACGCTGGAGGGAACGCCGTGGGGGCCCGGCATCTTCGACGCCGGTACGGGCGAGTACGTTCTTGCCTCCGGCGGTGTCGTACCAGCCGATGAGTTGAAGGTCCTCGTTTCGGTGTGGGACGCGTCAAGCGACCCGAGCTACAGAGAGGGCCTGCTTCGAGCCACGGTCAGATCGGAAACGGACTGCACGAACGTCAACCTCATGATGCGCAATACAGGCGACTTCGAGGCCGGTCTGTTCGGTTACGTGTTCGTCGCCGACCTCGCCGGCGGAATGGGGTTCTACATCATGCGAACCGACGGCTGGGCCGGGGGCGAGCACATCCTCGGGCAACTCGATCCGGGGGAGTACCCGTTTGCCCTCGGCGAGGATTGGATCATGGAGGGCGGCGCCGTGGGCAGCCGGCTCTCGCTCAAGGTCTGGCGCGTCGGCGGGCCGGAGCCCGACGCTCCCCAGTTGGTCGTCGCTGATGATACCTATAATGACGGCCAGTTCAGCGTTATCGCATCCTCCTACTGGAGCACCGAGTGTCATGTTTGCGGTGCTTTCGACGACATTTACTTCACGCCGGCACGTCCCGGCGACTTCGATGGCGACGGCGACGTAGACCTGGCCGACTTCGTCGCCTTCCAGCGATGTTTTGGGACCACCCCGATCTCGCCGCCTTGCCGGCCGGGAGACATGAATGGCGATGATGCGATTGACTTGGAGGATTTCACCCTGTTCGCCGCGGAGTTGGGCGAGCTGCGGTAACCTGGGCGGTTTTGGTATAATGGGATCGCGGCACTTCGGCCAGCCATTGCGGGCGCAGAAGCTCGCCAGGAGGTGAAGGATGATCGGAATAATGGCTTCGCTCGGTTGGGCATTTCTCCACGTCCTCTCGGCAGTCGGAGCGGCGGGAGGTTCACCAACCGGTAATCTCGCCGCGGCAGGTGGCTCGGGGCCCGCGCGCGCCCGGTCCGCTACGGATACTCTGGGCGGCCCGCTGGGAGCACGACAAGAATCCGGCGGCTTTCTTCGCGGCCCTGGAGGCCTTGGGCAGAGGCGGCTGAATTGACGTGCTGCCGGGCGCAAAAAAAGAGGGCACCGAGGCCCTGAGGCATCCCGGTGCTCTCCGGAGGGGAAAGAAGCATTAGAAGTGTACGCGATTCCTAATCAGAGTCAAGTGGTAATTACCGGCCATAATGATTTTTTCGGACTAATTTTTTCGCGCAGCAAAATTCCAGTGCAATACTTATCATAACTCCTTGCAGTAGTGACCGTTACATTCACAGTAAGCGGGGCGGCCTGCTTCGCTACGTATCGGTTGGATAGCGGAATTTCGCGCACATTATTCTCGTAATCGGTTTCGCAAAGTCCTCTTCCGATAACGTATACTTATGTTCCGTGCCTGTGTCGGGCTGGGCATCGCCTTCACCTCCGACGACACGGTCCGCTATCTGAGCGGCCCTTGACAGGCGCCTGCGTACTTGTAGTTATAGCCAGTGGGGCGGGCCTCCGTGCCCGCCGGTGTGCCAAACGCCCGCGCATACAGAGTGGTAGTTATGGTGGGTAACGCGGGTGGCAGTCCGGTGTGGACGGCGACGACCGAACGCTCTCGCGAAGGAGGCTGCCGCTCGGCGTGTCTGCTCCAGGTGGCGTAGGACCGAAAGGAGGTGGCCATGCCACTTGCCTGGGGGCATGAGTTTCGGATGCTAGTGCTCCTGCTGGGGATCGCCTTTCTGGCAGGCTGTTCGCGGACGCCGGCCGAGCCGCCGCGGCCGAGCACGCCGGAGATCGGCCCCCGGGAGACGATCCAGCGGATCATGGAGCTGCGGGGCATGCGGAAGTATTCCGAGCTGCGGGGGTTGGTGGTTCCGGAAGGCGGCCACGAAGTGGTGACGACCTTGATGGCCGTGGACGATTTTCTCGATGCCAACCGCGGCCTGTGCAATTGGCTCCGCGATAATGTGGGGATGGGGCTGGCGCAAACGATCGACCAGGCATACATCGGCGACGTCCTCGGAATATTCAGCCGCTACGTAGAATTGCTCGACGAGTCGGTCACTGACAGCCGGGCCAGAGTATCGTTCACAGTCGACGGCAAGTTGCCCGTGATGTACGCCCAACTGCGAATCGTTGACGGCATTTGGCGGTACGACCCGGAAAGCGGCTATTCCGAGTACCTGCCGGCCGCTTTTCACGAGATGGCGCGCGGCCTGGAATCGGTGCTCGCCGATCTTGAAAGCGGCCGGGTGTCAAGGGAGGACTTGCTCGCGAATCCGGAGGGGTTGCTGGAGAAGGTCGCGGCCCGTCTTCGTCAGGGGGTGAACCTGCTTTCGAAGGCCCAGATGGAGGTGACGGAAGTAGGCAACAGTCGCCCCGATGATACGGTCCGTGACTGACAAAGACGTGGTTTCGAGCGGTTGATAAACCTCAGGTCAGGGCAATCGCATTCTCGCGTAAGCGATCCTTCTCACAGGGTGGCGCGGGCGTCTCGCCCGC
>JAGMDK010000138.1 GCA_023128695.1 Phycisphaerae bacterium | reverse complement strand
AGCCGCATGGGGAGGGCGAAGCTCCCGCTGAGCCGCAGCGCCCCCGGCTCGGCAGGAGCCTCGCCCTCCCGCTAAAGGATTTTCGGAGTAGCGTCGGCATTATACACGCCGGCGATTTTTCTGCGCGCTGGGGTTTGTTGGGGGTTGGAAATTCTCACCCAGGGTGTCATAATAATTGTGTTGGGTCGTAATGGATTGCGGCCGAGGCCGGCTTTTGCGTAGAGCGAGGTGGAACCATGGCTCTGTACGCGGCACTAACCTTCTGGCTAGTAGTGATCATGTTTTCGGCGTGGGGGGTTCATCAGATGTGGAGCTCGCTGGTCAAACCCCGCGTGGTGAACTCGGTGCTGTTGCCCGGCACGCTGGTGGCCCAGCTCGGGCACGTGCTGGGCCTGCTGCTGAGCGGGAATTCCGTCCAGAACACCTCGCTGATGGGCGACGATGAAAAGGGCGAACCGAAGTCGGACACCCCTGATAAAGAGCGGCTGCCAATTGTCGGACCCATACTCGTGGGTCTCTTGCCGCTGGTGGCTTGCGGGGCATGTCTATATATCGCGGCTCGAATGTTGGGTGGGAGCGTGCTCGGGGACGTGGCCGCCGGGACCGCGACCCAACTGCCGCAGGCTTTGCCGACGACAATCGCGGGCGTGTGGGAACTGCTGCGCGGCAGCGTGAACCTGCTGGAAGCAATGCTGAACGCGATCTGGAACAGCGATCTGCCGAACTGGCCGACCGTGCTGTTCCTCTATTTGGCGGTTTGCCTGACCGTGCGGATGGCGCCGTTCGAGGGCAACCAGCGCGGTGCGATCGGGGCGGTTTTTCTGGCGGCCATCGTGATTTCGGTGCTGGCTTCGTTCATTCCGTCGGCCCGTGACTTCATCGAGAATTCGAGTTGGCCGATCCTCAGCTTCGCGGTCGCGATGCTGCTGTTCCTCTTGCTGATCAGCCTCCTGGTCCGCGGCGTAATTGGATTTATCAAGATCCTCGCAAACAGCCGATAAGTGATCACGCCAGGCAGCGCCGGCGATCAAGCTTGTTTGTTGGCCAGCGCTTGACGATAAACATAGACTTACTGAGGGTGGTGCGTCTATGCTTTATTCCCATAGCAGGCTCGCAAGAAGTGGATAGGAGTTAAACGTGATTAAGCAATGTTTGCGTCCGCGCCTGGTTTTGTACGCCGTGGCGGCTTCGATCATGGGATTGCTGGTGCTCAGCGGCGGCTGCCCCCCGCCTCCGACTGACAACGACGGGAGCACGAACGGCCAGACCGACGGCAGCGGCACCGACGGTAACGGCTCGACCGACGACGGCTCCGGCAGCGGGGATACCGGCGGCGGTATCGAAGATATCGGCGACTCCGGTGACGACAGCGGCTCGAGCGACTCCAGCTCCGGCAGCGACGCCGACGACGGCAGCAGCGACGGCTCCGGCTCCGGCAGCGACTCGGGCAGTTCCACCAGTGGCGACGGGACGGGGGGTGACGGAGCCGGCAGCAGCGGCGGCGACGACGGCGACGACGGCGACGACGAACCGGCCACAACGGCTCCTACCGCCATCACCCTCCAACAACTCGCACAAACCGGAGACGCCGTCCCGGGGCAGCCCTCCGGGACCACCTTCACCGATTTCGGCAATCCCGTGCTCGACGCCAACGGGCGTGTCGCTTTCTGGGCCCTCTACGACGGCTCGGCCGCCAACGGATACGGCGGCTTGTATGTCTGGGACGCCACGAACGGCGTGCAGCGTGCCCTGGACGACGATCCGGCGACGGCGGGAGTCGTGCCCGGCCGTACGACGGCAGATTACTTCGGACCGTTCGGGGGAACGTACGGGATCGATCCGCTGGAGTTCGACCTGGCCTGGGGCGCGGGGGACCGGCTCCTGTTCGTCTCCGAAGTCACCGGTGAGCAGGACTCGGCGGGGATTTACCGCTGGCGCGCCACCGACGGGGACCTGGTCCGCGTGGCCGACCGCGAACAGGCGGCGGCGCTGTTCAGCGATGCCTCGGCCGGCAGTTTTGCTCCCAGCTTCTCCCTGCCGGGCGTCAGTGATTCCGGCATCGCGGTTTTTGGGCTCAGCTATGCCTACTTCACCCAGCCGCCGGGAGCCCAGTTCCGCCAAGGTGAAGGTGTCTTCACGAGCAACGGCACGTCGGTCAGCATACTCGCCGACACCCTGACGAGTGAGCAGTCGCCGGGCGATGTTCCGGACCAGGGCGCGAGTGCGTACTACACTTCCCTTGACACGGAGACGACGCTGAACGCCAGTGGCGACATGCTCTACCAGGCCCAGTACACGTCGGGGACCGGGGCCCGCGGCGTGTACCTCGGACGCAACGGCTCAACCTACCGCGTGATCGACAACCGCACGAGCGCCTCGTGGACAGGCCTGCCCGAGGGGTCCATCTACAGAAGCGCCGGCGGATTCGCCCCCATGGCCATGGGCCCGGCGGGTCATATCGCGCTCGATGCCCGGCTCAAGATCGGCGACTCCACGTACGACACGGTCCTCCTGTGGAATTTCGACGCCGGCAGTTGGTACGAGCTGACCGGGCCGGAGGGAGAGTACGCGACGGCCTTGCTGACCGGCGTCAATGACGACGGCCGCGTCGTGCTGCTGGCCGGCGACATTCCCTACCTCGTCGGCGGCGGAACCCGAACACAACTGAACACCACCCTGCCGACCGAACTCCAAGGCGCTACTTTGTCGTGGACGGCGGGCGGCGGCTCGATCAATAACGACGGCCGGACCGTGATAGCCTACACGCGCGACGGCGGGGCGGCCGGACTGGTGTTCTGGACCGACGAACAACTGCTACTGGTGGCCGACACCACGGCCGGCGTGCCGGCGGGCACCACCGGCGTCACCACGATCACCGATCCACGCCGCGACCGACCCGGCCGCTCCGGGATGCTAAACGACAACAACCAGATGGCATTCCGAGTCGTCCGCAACGAAGGTGGCCGGGCGATATACCTGGCCCAGGCGCAGTAGACGACTCTCAGACCACTTGGCAGTCCGCGACCGCTGGACCGAGAATCCCTTCTCGGTCCTCCCGCGGGGGTGCCCCATCCCGTTCGCCGGCCCTACCGCTGGGTGGCACGGCCGTGTCGGCCGTGAATACCACGGCTGACACAGCCGTGCCACACAGCCGTGTTGCGCGTTACAGACCCAAGGTTATAACTAGCTTACCTTCTTTCACAATCAGGTCCTGAAGGATCAATCTCGCGGCGGCCTGCTTTATGTCATCATCCTTCAATTGGTATACAGGATAGTTATTGATCCTTTCTAGAGCCAGCTTCTTGGCCACCTCATTGACTTTATCAGTGTATTCAATCGGAATCCCTTGAATTGCCAACTGCTCAATCTTCGGATCAGTTAAATAGAATGAGTAATCATCAGGATTATACCGTATCCCCGTGGATACCAGGCCTGTGCCGCTTAATGGCTTCTCTTCATCTCCAATCTTTATGTTCAGCGTAGCATTCAACCCGAAAGATAATCTGTCGGCGCCCTCTTCCAAAACCACCTTGGGATCTGATAAGGTAAGTACGAATATTAGCAAATAGCTTTTTTCAACAGGAAACCGTGCATCTAGCTTTTCCTGGATTTGCCCCTCCGTTAGCTCCACAACAAATCTCTTCCCCCTCATGATAAAGAGGCCGGCTGCCACTGACAATATTAGCAATGCAAGAACAATAACAGTGATTCTCTTTGCCATTACACGCATCTCCTGAACAACTAGAGACAGTCACCACTTTTGATTTTGCGGGGTGTCCTTTGAGCCTGCGTTACCCACCAGGCCCGCAGCGCTTCCGCCACGGACCAGGCCTGCGCGACGCAGCCGTTCGGCGTGTGTGGCTCGTCGCCGTCGAAGATCTCGCTCAGTGAGCCCACGCCGTGCGCCCTGAGCTGCTCGTACAGCGGTTCGAGTAAGCGGCGAGCACGAGCGGCGTCGTGGTGAACGCGGTAGTGAGCGATGACATACGGCCCCAACAGCCAGCTCCACACGGTCCCCTGATGGTACGCCTCGTCACGTTTCACCGGGTTGCCCGCATATCGTCGGCGGTAGCCGTGCTCGTCCGGAGCCAGACTGCGCAGCCCGCACCACGTCAACAGGTGCCGGGCGCACTTCGCCACGATCGCCGCCTGCCGCGGGCGGGGAAAGGGACTGTGCGTCAGCGAGACGGTGAAGACCTGGTTCGGCCGTATACTGGCATCAGCTCCGTCCGGGCCGTCAAGAACATCGAAGCAGCAGCCGCGCTCGGCGTTCCAGAAGCGCTCGAACGACGCCCGCGTCGTCTCCGCCAGCCGCATGTACTCAGCGTCCGGCCGTTCGAGCAGGTCGGCCAGCCGTGCCATGTTGCACAGCGCGTCGTACCACAACGCGCTCAGCTCGACAGGCTTGCCCATCCGCGGCGTGATCACGCGGCCGCCGACCTTGGCGTCCATCCAGGTCAAGTTGACGCCCTCCTCACCGGCGTGCACAAGCCCGTCCTCGCCGACCTGGATGTTGTGCCTGGTCCCCCGCCTATGCCGGTCGATGATCTCGTTCATCACGGGGAACAGCTCGGCCAGCGTCTCCACGTCGCCGGTGGCCCGCACGTATTGGTCGATGGCCCAGAGATACCAGAGCGTCGCGTCCGCGGTGTGGTACTCGGGCTGGTCGCCCCCGTCGGGGAACCGGTTCGGAATCAGGCCGTCCTTCACGTACCGCGACCACGTGCGCAGAATCTGCCGGGCGACGTCGAAACGCCCCGTCACCAAGGTCAGCCCCGGCAGCGAGATCATCGTGTCGCGGCCCCAGTCGGTGAACCACGGGTAGCCGGCCATGATCGTGTGGCCGTCCGGCTCGTCGCGTGAAGGCCGCACGACCACGAACTGATCGGCGGCCAAGACCAACTGGCGCAGCGGTACCGGTGCGTCCTCTGCAACGACCCCGGCCCGCTCGGCCCACGCCTCCAGCCGGGTCCGGGCTCTCTGCTCGCGGCGTTCGAGCGCTCCGCGCTCATCCACCTCACGGTCGCTGCCGGCCGCCGCGATGAACGTCACCGACGCCCCCGGCTCCAGCCGCACCTGGCACAGCCCGACCACCAGGTGACTTTCGAGATGATCGAAGCCGCGGGCGGCCTCGACCGGCAGATGGAAATCGTGGCACCAGATGTAATCAATTTGCCATTCGGCGCCGCCGGCCGCCTCGCCGGCGCAGCGCACGTGGATCGGGGCGCTGCCGTTCGGCGAGCGGATCTCGATTTCGGCGCCCGCCGCGTGCACCTGAAACGCCCGCTCGCCGCCGGGGGCCAGGTGGTGATACGGCCGGTCGTTCACCAGCAGCCGGGCCGTCAACGTCAAGGGCGGCGAATTCGGATCAAGGTCATAGCGGACGAATGTGGCGTTGTGCCCCGCCTCCATCCAGACCCGCTTGACCAGCCGGGCTCCGCCGAATTCGTAGGTCCATGTCGGCACGTTGAGAACCAGGTCGAAGCGTTGCAGGAAACGGCACCCGTCCGGCCGCTCGAGGCCGGACTTCCAAAGGTTTGTGTAGAGTTGGTAATTGCGGTCGTTGAGAATGGCGGTGTCATCCAATTTGGTTACGAGCAGCCTGCGGCCGAGCGGCGGCTTCAGGGCGGCCAGCAGCAAGCCGTGGTAACGCCGCGTCAGCGCGCCCGCGACAGTTCCGGCGGCAAACCCGCCGATCCCGTTGGTCACGAGCCATTCGCGTTCCAGGGCGGCCTGCACGTCGCCACATATTTTCTGCGGCAGATGGATGTTCATCGTATGCAACTATCTCGCTGGTGCTCCGTCACGCTTGATGGGTGGCACGGCTGTGTTAGCCGTGTACAAGACGCTAGTATTCACGGCCGACACGGCCGTGCCACCCTTCGCGCGTCGGATGGGTGGCACGGCTGTGTCAGCCGTGTACAAGTCGCTAGTATTCACGGCCGACACGGCCGTGCCACCCTTCGCAGCTGAATTGACGGGTTACGTATCGATCAGAATGTGTGCCACTGCTCTTGAGCAGTGCTAGATATCGTCGAGTGCTCCAGAATCCATAAGAAACACTGCTCAAGAGCAGTGGCACACCAACCCATCAACTGACGAGCGACAGAGCACTAGACCTTGTTACTTTGTTACTTTGTTACTTTGTTACTTTGTTACCTTGTCACCTTGTTACCTTATCACCGGCCGGTACGGGGCCCGGCCGCTACATTTCGGGTGCGACCGCCTTGTGGATGGCCTCCATCAGTTGGTCGACTTTGAACGGTTTGAACAAGACCGCCGCCAGGCCCTCGCGGCTGGCGCGCACGATCGCATGGTCGGGATCGTAGCCGAAACCAGTGATCAGGATGACCGGACAGGCACTATTGACCTGCTTGACTTCCGCGAAAACCTCAAACCCGTTCTTGTGCGGCATCTTGATGTCGGAGAGGACCAGGTCGAACGACTGCGAGTGGATCATGGCCACTGCTTCATCGCCGTCCCGGGCTGTAACGGCCAGTGCGCCCGCCTTCGACAACACGTCGCCGATGGTTTCCCGGATGATGTCCTCGTCGTCGGCGATCAGCACACGCTTGCCGAGCAGGACCGGGTCGCTGGTGCCCGACTCCGGCACCAGTCCGCGAATCGCCGGCGTCTTACTGACGGTCTGCAACGCCTGTTTCACGCGATCAACGTGCTCAATAATCGTGCCCAGCCGGCGGCGAGCGTCTTCCGGCCCCGGGGTGGCCTCCATCAGCCGGCTCGCTTCCGCGACGATCCTGTTCAGCGGCTCGGACACCTCGGCGGTTACGTCGGCCGCCACCTGGCCGGTCGTCTCACTCCGCTCCACCGCCAGCAGTTGCAGCATGTGCAGCGCCACCGCGATGTAGCGCGAGAAAATCTCCGCGACGCGGCGGTCTTCCTCGGTGAACTTGTTGGGTTGATCCGACTCGACGTTGAACACGCCGACCACCCGATCGACCAGCCACAAGGGCACCGTCAGCGAGGATGACGCGCATTCGAACCCGGGCAGGTACAGGGGATCGTTGGTGATGTCCGGACAGATGTACGACTGCCCGGTCGCCGCCACGTAGCCGCTGATCCCGTTGCCCTCCTGACCGGCATAGATATCGACGTTCATGGCCTCTTCCGAGAACCCGTCCGCCAACACCATGTCGAGATGCTTGGTCTTCGGGTCCAGGACCAGCACGGCGAAATGCGTGAAATCCAACAGCTCGCGGCAATAGCGGATCAGGTTCTTTTCCAACAGTTGCAGCCGCTCACCCACATCCATCTGCGCGGTTTCCTGCACATCGAGGGCCAGCAACTCGCGCCCCGCCGCGTCGATCGCGTCCAGCTTGTCGCGCATGCGAGAGATGGCGGTGGTGTCGAGGGCACTGCCGGCCCGCTCACGTTCCGCGGCACGTGCCAGCGAAAGCAGTTCCGGCGTGCCGCTGAGCACCAGTTCAAATTGCTCGTCACGCAACGCCGCCAGAGCTTCTTCCACCGTGCCGACCTCGCGCACTTCAGCCAGGGCCCGAAGGTTCGGCAATAATTGTGCCGCCACACCTTCGGAATCAATGAGGACAAGCACGCGACGCGGCGAAGTAGATGTCGGCACGCTAGACATAGGCCACCTAGCCTGATCGTTCAATACCGCGCGACACACGCGTAAACCTCCATTCATAACTCAATCGTATGAGTTTTCCAAGCGTATTAAGATTCTGTGAGCAGCCAGGGGTGGGCGGCAGGAAAGTGGGTAAACCGGTGGGG
>JAGMDK010000137.1 GCA_023128695.1 Phycisphaerae bacterium | reverse complement strand
GCCCCACCCACTATGTTGACGCTCGCCCAGCAGCCAGGCGAGGCACCGACCATAGACAGAGGTCCTATAACAATGAAGCGGCGACTCCCACCGCGCGAAGTTGTCGGCTGTTGCCAGGAGGCGTATAGTTGCACCGCCGCCGCTTGTTCGGAGTCGCGGGCGGATGTGTCCGTGGAGCGTATTGCCGCCGATGTCACCGCCGAATTCCGAACCAGGTCGTGAGAACAACCGAGCGGATGAAAAGATGCCGCTCGGCTGGGCCCGCATGTACGTTATGGTGCTCGAGTTCCTCGCTTACCTGGGCGGTCTGGGCTACCTCGGGTGGTGGCTGGAGCAGCGTTATGGCTGGCAGCCGTGGGGTTTGCTGGTCGGGCTCCTCCTCGGAACAGCCCTCGGTTTGTACCGCATGATTCGCGAGTCAAAACGCCTCGGACTCTGAGCACGATGAAATATGTTCTCCTGCAAATCGGCGTGCTGACCGCAGTGGTCGCACTGGCCGTGGCCATTGGGCACGGCCCGGTCGTCCAACGGTGGGGACCGGCGGCGCTGACGTCGCTGTACGCGGCGGCCGCGATTTGCCTGGCGATGGCCCTGCTGGCGGCGGTCCCGCTCGGCTTGACGGCCACCTATTGGCACGAATACACGCCGCAGGTGGCATTCGCCGGGACGGGCGTCCGGCTGCTGGGCACGCTGGCCGCCGGCTTCGCCTACCAGACCTTCGGAAGCCCGGAGCGGGCCTCATTTCTGGCGTGTTTACTTGGCATTTATCTGCTTTTGTTGTTGGCGGAGACGGGTTTGATCGTGTACATCATCTCGCGGGTCAATGTTCGTCGGGCCCCAGACGCGGAGTGAAGTGCTCGTGCTACTACTGGCTGCTCATGATCCAGTTGATCACGTCTTGCCGCACTCCTTTTTCAAGCTGCTGCCGACGAACGCGAACTTCGGCCTCGATCACATACCGCTCTTGGGCTTTCCCCTCAGCGACGAGTTCTATTTCACCAATCATCTCTTGATGACGCTGGTGTCCGCCGGCCTGTGCCTGCTCATTTTCCCGCGGCTGGCGCGGACCTACGCCGGAGGGGCTGAGGGCCCGACCCCGCCGCGCGGTCTGTTTATGAACTGTTTCGAGGGCCTGCTGCAATTTATCCGTGAACAAGTGGCCCGCCCGGTTCTCAAACACCGGACCGACCGCTTCATGCCGTTCTTGTGGACCCTGTTCTTCTTCATTCTGTTCTGCAATCTGCTGGGGATGATTCCCCTGGGCGAGATCATCCAGTTTCTCACCTGCGGATCGCTCAAGCACGTCGGCGGCACGGCCACCGGGAACCTTGCAATTACCGGCGGCCTGGCCATCTGCGCCTTCTTCATGATCCATGTGAGTGGCATTCGGGAGGTTTATCACGGTCTGGTCACGGGGACCTACGGCCAGCACGGGGACGAAGAGCACGTTGAGGAAGAGAAAGCCGAAGAGCGTATCACGCACGGTCAGGCACCGTTGGCCCCCGGTTCGGCGGCGATTCTTGCATTTCCGCTGTATGTATGGAACTTCGCCCCGCACGTGTTCAAACCCACGCCCGGAACCGGGACCATGGCGGCCGCGCTGCTGCATGGGGTGGATTGCCTGATGTGGGCCGTGCTGCTGGTCCTCGAATTGATCGGCGCGGTGATCAAACCGTTCGCCTTGATGATTCGTTTGTTCGCGAACATGGTGGCCGGGCATATCGTGCTGGCCTCGATTCTGCTGCTGATCTTCGGGGCGAAAACAGTGGCGCTGGGCTATACCGTCGGCGCCATCAGCGTCCTCGGGTGCGTGGCCCTCAGTTGCCTGGAGTTGTTGGTGGCGTTCCTCCAGGCGTACATTTTCGTGTTTCTGACCACCCTTTTTCTCAGTATGTCGGTGGCGCCGGAACACTAACTGGAAAGGTCCACGGGGCACCGTGCCCCGCTTTGACAATGAGTTTTGGGCGTGGGTAGCCGGCGCCCTGTCCCGCTTATGCTTAAGGCCGGAACACTGTTTTTCATCGGATCGGTGCGTAGGAGATACAATCATGCTGAGCACCCTGGCAGAAACGGCTCCCCTCTTCAGTGACAACGGCCTGATGGGCCTCGGGGCCGGCATCGGCGCCGGACTCGTCTGCATCGGGGCCGCCAAAGGCATCGGGCACCTGGCGGGCAACGCCGTCGAAGCGATGGCCCGGCAGCCCGAAGTGCGTAACAACGCCTTCATTGCCATGATCATCGCGGCCGCCCTGATCGAGGGCTTCACCTTTTTCGCCCTGGTCGTGTGCAACGCCATTGTGCCCAAGGTCGGGTAGCCCGCGCGACACGGTTGCTCCGCGGAGGTCTCCCCCCGGGCAGCGCGGCGCGTGAAGGCCCTTACAGCACTATACCTCCGAAGACCGGGAAGGACTTATGCGGAAACAATGGCGGTTGATCACAATATGTTGCGTCTTGTTGCTGGGGGCGGCGTTTTGCCCGGCGCAGCATGACACTCACGCAACCGGCGAAGATGCCACGGCCGATACGGCGCGGCAGCCCGACGACGCGCACGCGTCCGCCCCAGGCGACGGACCCCACGGCAAGGAAGCCCACGACAAGCCGGCCCTGCTGACCTTCGACCCGGGCGCCGCGATCTGGTCAATCATTGTCTTCCTCGTGTTGCTCGGGCTCCTCCGCGTGACGGCCTGGAAACCGATCCTCCGGGTCCTGAACGAGCGCGAGTCGTTCATCCACGATTGTATCGAGGATGCCAAGAATGAACGCGACCAGGCCGAGCAACTGTTGGTCGAGTACAAGGCCCAGCTCGAGAAAGCGCGGGACGAAGCCGCGGCGCTCATTGACCAGGGACGCCAGGACGCCGAGGTGGTTCGGCAGCGGATGCTCGAGGGGGCCCGCGGGGAGACGGGGGAGATGACCGAGCGGGCCCGGCGGGAGATTCAACTCGCCACCGACGCGGCGATCAAAGAGCTGTACGATCGGACCGCCGAGCTGTCGCTCGACATCGCCGCCCGCATCGTTGGAAAGGATCTTAACGCCGCCGACCACAGCCGACTGATCGAGGATTCGCTCGCGGAGATACGGGTCGGCGGAAAGGCGAAGCTGAATTGACGAGGACATCTAACCACACGGTGCTGTGATCGCCGGCTGATCGCTGATTGCTGAAAGCTGAAGGCTTAAAGCTGATGGCTGAGTCGTTTGACGAACAACTGGAAGTCGCCGACGTGTACGCGGAGGCATTGTTCGCGCTGGCCACGGACGCGGGCACCGTTGAGGCCGTCCGCAACGAATTGGACGAGCTGGTTCGTCTGGTGGAGCTGGAGCCGGGTTTGGCGGCCTTTTTAAGCTCGGGGGCCGTGGACGACGACGAGCGCGCCGCCAGTCTCGAACGCATGTTCCGCGGCCGGCTCAGCGACCTGGTCCTCAACACGCTCCAGGTCATGAACAACCACGGCCGAGTACATCTGCTGCCCCCCCTGCTGCGCTGCTTCGAGCTACGCCAAGAGCAGGCGGCGGGGCAGATCGAGGTCCGGGCCACCAGCGCGGTCAAGTTGAACAAAAAGCAGAAAGCCGAGGTCCTGCGGGTCGCGACCGAGCTCTCCGGCAAGGAGCCCCTGGTTGACTATGCGGTCGATCCCGAGCTCATCGGCGGCCTCGTGTTACAGATCGGCGACTACCGGTTTGATAGTTCCATTCGCCAACAATTGCGCGCAGCGCGAGCCAAGCTGCTGGAACGCGGCAGCCGCGGCGTCGGGACTGAGACAATTGCTAACGGCTGATTGCTTATGGTTAATACTTGTCCCAGTACGAAGTGTGGCACCGGCATCCTGCCGGTGGAATCACAGGCTGGAAGCCTGTGCCACAATTACTCACAGGCTG
>JAGMDK010000136.1 GCA_023128695.1 Phycisphaerae bacterium | reverse complement strand
TAACAGCGAGAGTCGCCAATAGTCTGTGAAACCTGTCAAGGAGGCTGTCAATGAAAACAACGAATAACACCTTGCAAGCACAGAGAACATCTACACGCTCGTCCGGCGTGCAGGCGTGGGTAGCGTGGGCGTCTCGCCCGCGAATCGGTGTCGGAGGGTTCAGGGTTCGGGACGTAGCGTCCGGTCTCCGTGCCGGACGTAGGGTTCAGGCCACAGAACGTAGGGTGCGGCTTGCCGCACCAACCTCGATGGATGGGTCGGCGAATGAGAATGGTGCGTCAAGACGCACCCTACACGCTACGGCCCAGTGAAAGCCACCTGGAACGCGGCGAAGTCGGTCAGGTCGACGTCGACGTCGGCGTCGCAGTCGCCGGGATTACACTCGGGCCCGATTGGCACGTCCGGGCCACTCAGGCACGCAATGAAATCGAAGAAGTCTGCCGAATCGGCGTCGCAATCGTGGTCAAAGTCACCACAGCCACTGCCATAGCACACGTGCCCGCCGTGATCGCCGGACAGGGGCTCGCAGTTGACGTAAACATGCAGGCCGTTGGTGTACAGTATCCCGTCCGGACCGAAAACCAGGTTGTTGATGTAGAGGGCTTCGTTCCAGCCGTAGGTGCCGCCCCGGTTGCCGTTGTCCACGTCGTCCCACAGCGACATGATGTCATTGACCGTCAGGGTATCGATCACAAAGTTGTCGGCGCAGTATTGGGTGAGTGGTCCTCCGTCATAACCCGCCACTTCCAGGGCGACATAGTGCCCGTCGCAGATCAGGTTCAGGTTCTCCAGCCCAGCCAGCGCATTCTCGTCTGTGGAGTAGTTCTGAACTCTGGCCCCGTCGACGTGAATCGATGATCCCGGCACCGCGCTGAACGTAGCATTAGCACCGAAGGTCAGGTCACCGATGATGATCTCGGCTGCCGCATTCGCGATCGAGAGCGAGCCGGTGCCCGAGCCACATCCGATCAAAAGGTGCGCGGTATCCAGGGTAGCCAACGGCCCGTCGATCAGCAGCGAGCCGGCTCCCGCCCGGCCAACCCAGACATCACCCATTACCAAAAGCGAGCCGACGCTCAGCTCGTACGTGCCATCTGCTCCTGAATAGGCGCCGAGTGTGAGGTCTTCCCCGACCGTGTTCATCCCGCCAGTCTGAGTGAAGATACCCGTTCCTCCCGCTCCGACAGTCTCATAGACCGCGGACAGACTCCCCGTGCCGCTCAGGTTATATGTCCCGTCGCCTCCCACACTGTTTCCCAATACGAGATTCTCCGCTACCGTGTAGGTGCCGCCGGTTTGAATGAAGACCCCTGTTCCCGCTTCGCCTATGGCTCCCCACCTCGCAGAGAGTTCGGAGTCGCCATTGAGCTCGTAGGTCCCATGTGTCCCGCCGACCTTCCCGAGCGAGACATCGTCCGTGACCGTGTTCGTCCCACCTGTGTGAATGAAAGTTCCGGTTCCTTCCCAACCGCCGACAACAATATACGTGCTGACGGACAGCGTGCCGCCACTCAGTTCGTACCGACCCTCCGCACCGGCTTCAACACCGAGCAGGAGCCCACAGCCATCCACCCCGGTGACGGTGTTCGTCCCGCCTGTCTGAATGAACGTTCCGGATCCCTCAACTCCGATCATCTCCAGCGCCGCATACAACTCGCCGGTAGCGCTCAGCTCATATGTACCAGTGGCAGTGGTCTCACCATTGCCAACCCCAAGGCTTGTGCCGACGCTGTTGATCCCCCCGCTATGAACAAACGTGCCGGTTCCCTCCCAACCGCCAACGATCTCCCATCTGGCGACCGACAGCGTCCCCCCGCTCAACTCGTACCGCCCGTCCGCCCCGGCGTCTCTGCCCAGCAGGAGGTCAGAGCCAGTAATCGTGTTTGTACCGCCTGTCTGAATGAATGCTCCGGTTCCTTCTGCCCCGATCGTCGTAGAAAACGTGTCCAGCTCGCCCCCGCTCAGCTCGTACGTCCCATCCGATCCCGGATAAACCCCAACTGCAAGCCAGTCTCCAACTGTGTTCGTCCCGCCGGTATGCACAAATACCCCCGTTCCCTCCCAACCGACGCCCTCGTGGTATACCACCGACAACTGGCCGTCTCTCAACTCGTACAGCCCGTAAGAACCAGCCTGCTTGCCGACAGCGAACCCGTAGCCAAGTCCCCCACCCGTGACGGTGTTTGTGCCGCCGGTTTGAATGAACGTTCCTGTTCCTCCTTTACCCACCTCTTCCCAGCCTGTCGTTAACGAACCACCGACTATGCTTGCTCCGCCAGACTCAAGGATGGTTTCTCTAGCATACGCAGAACCACTAATGATCGTCGTTCCCCCATTGGTGACCCGCGCGTTGTCGGCCGAGCCCGGAACTCCTGGAACCCAAATGCAGGTCGGTGGCGGATACGGGTTCGGTTCTTCGTGCTGCCAATTCCCCGGCACCGACCAGTCACCGGCCCCGGCGACCCAGTAGTAGTTCTGATCGTCGCACTGGCCAAACGCTGGTGGCGAAAGAACGCCGCCCACAGCAGCGAGTCCCGCGAGAAGGAGCACTGTCATCGTCGTTGATTGTCCGCCCATTGTCGCCTCTCCTCTTTCTTGCGACGTGGTGCGCCGATCACGGCCGGCGCCATTGCTGACCCGCGTCGCCCCGCGCATGTGCGCCTCCCCGGTGAAGCCGCCCCATCCGCGTAATAGGTTCATTGTAGCGATAAGGCCCCCGTGAAGGAAGCATCCCCCGCGGGAGAAATGGCCGCGCTGACGCGTGCGAGAGTCCCGTAGGGTCCGCTGTGCGGTCCACCAGCTTGAAGTCGGCTCCGCAGCCCAGTGAGGTCGAGGGCCTATCTCGCTGAGATACGGTCCGTCCCTCAGTGAGATAACGTCCGAATCTCGCCGAGATACGGTCCGTCCCTCAGTGCGATAGCGCCCGCACGGCAGTGGGGTCCGATCCGCGCCCAAGTTGACGTTGCTCCGCAGCCCAATTGACTCAGCCGCGAGGTTAACTTGGGTCGGGACCCAGGTCAAGTTGGCCTGACGGCCAGGTCAACTTCACTCGGCTCCGCGTACGGCAGGTACGCGGGCAGCGTACGGGCGGTACGCGGACCGCGTACGGGTGGTACGCTAGACCGTCAACGTCGCGTCCAGTCTGGCCACCCTCAGCTCGCGCGTGTCGGGGCCGGCGGGCGGGCATTCCATTTCGGATTGCGGATTTGGGATTGCGGATTGACAGCCGGACCGATCACAGTTGGGACCTCGCTGTCTTGATCGACGCCACCACGATCGCCGCCAGTTCATGGGCTTCCTGGATCAGTGGCGACAACTGATCCTTATTGACCAGCTCCGCTTGAACGAGCAGCTCCATCCAGTAACCGCACTCGTCCGCCTCTTCCTCCACCGTGCCGAGCTTGGACACGAAGTCCGCCGTCGACTTCGCCCGGCAGGCCGCCCGGTAATTCGCTCCGACCGACGTGCCGCTGCGAAGCAACTGCTTGCCGATCACGTCGGCCGTCCTGCTCGCGGGCAGCGACTCGGTCAACCGAATGATCCGGAGGGCAAACGCCTGCGTCCGAGCTTTCATCTCTTCCTGGTTCACGGGGTCGCACACTCCTCAAGCGGCCGCCTTGGCTTCCCTGAAATCCGCAATCCGCAATCCCAAATCCGCAATGGGCGTGACCCGCTGGCCCTGCTCGACCCGCTGGGTGCCACTGCTCTGTGAACAGTGCGCTTTGCCATCGGACACTGCTGACACAGCAGTGCCACCCAACGCTGGAAGGGCGGCGGTGACGGCCAGGATGTCGGGCTTGGTGACCGTGGAGCCCTGGTCGATGATGTCCTGGACGAGGTCATCGCCGTCGGCACTGCCGCTGATCTGGACCATGGCCGCGTAGTCGTCCGGGTCGGTGGTGATGTTGTTCTCGAAGAGGGCGTACTTGATGGACATGGCCAATCTTCCTGGGTTGTTTCCCGAGTGGAGGATACCAGATCACGGGTGGGTGGCAAGTTCGCCGGACACACAATCGTCTGCCCACTCTGAACCCTGAACCCTCCGTTGCTTCGTGGCTTGCTGGCGGGCAAGATGCCCGCCCTACCCCTGCGTGATGTGCTGCGTGCCGCCGCCGGTGTCGAACGCGAAGACGGATTCGTTGGTCTGCGGATCGGTACCGTAGCGGACGATCCCCTCCCACAGCAGATCGCCGACCGGCTGGATGGAGATCGTATCGCGCGGCAGGAAGAGCAGGCCGCCGCCCCACGGGTCGTAGAGTGTCGGCGAGTTGGCCGCCAGTGCGGAGCGGGCCTCCACGTCGTCGTTCGTGCCGCGCACGGTGTAGCGCAGCTCGACCGTCGGGTAATGCCCGGTCGTGACCTGCCGGCTCTCGAACTTCTCGATGACCTCGATCATGCTCGCTTCGCTCGCTCAGGCTTCAGGCGTCAGGCTTCGGGCTCCAGGGCTGTCGCATCGGCTGCATCTTCTTCTCCTGGGGCCTGAAGCCCGGAGCCTGGAGCCTGTCCTCACGCGAACGTCAATCCGCCGGTGACCGCGGCGTCGGCGAGGCGCTTGGTGTTCTTCGCCGTCTCCTCCGCGGCGCGCGCCGTCCGTTCGATGGGGCTTGAGGCGCCCAGACCGAACGCCGCGAGCGGGTTGAACGTGCCCCTCACGCTGATCTGGCGGGCCAGGACGTCGCCAATCCCCTTGAGCCGGTCCTCTAAACCGGCCAGCGGATCACGCCGCTTTCCTCCCGGCGGACCGCCTTCGGCCTCGGCCTCATCGCGTTTCCGGCGCGCTTCAGCAATGGCCTCGTCGAGCTTCTTGCGGGCCTCCTCCAGCGCGCGCTTCGTCTCGGCGATCTTGCCCTCCGTGTCGCGCTCCAGCGCCTGCTGCGCCTCCTCGAACTGCCGGCCGATCTCGGCCAGCGTCGCCTCGTTCAGCTCGCTGGCCTGTTCGCGTTCGCCCTGGCGCCGGCGTTCGCGGGCGGTCAGTGCCGCCTCGCGCTGGCGCTCGATCTCGCCAGCCGTCTCGGCGAAGTCCTGGTCGGCCATTTGCTTGGCGACCGCGGCCTGTTCATCGGTCAGATCGCCGAACAGGCGCATGAGGTCGATCCAGCTCTTCGTGAGCCAGTTCTGCACCAGGTGCCACGCGTCCTTCAGGTCGCTGGTGAAGTTCGTCCACGTTTTCGAGAGGAACGCGGTGGTCTCGATCCAGGCCACCTCGAGCGCGTGCCAGACCTGCTGTGCGGCGGCCAGTGCCCCGTACCACATCTTCTGCGCCGTGCCGATGAAGAAGCGCTTCGCCTCCAGCCAGACGCGGTTCAGCGCCGCGACGCCCTGCTGCCACGCCAGCTTGAGCGCAAGCCAGAGGATCTGTGCCGCGAGCGCGACGTCGCCAGCGGCGAGCGCGTCGGTGATTCCACCCATTACCTTACTTACTGTGTCCCGCAGCCGGCCGAACTGCGCTTTGAGCCAGTCCAGGGCGTCACCGGCAGCGCCGGTGTACACGACGACGGCCACGCCGAGGCCCACGACGGCGGCGACAACCAGGCCGATCGGTGACAGCAGTGCCCCCAGCGCTGCCGTCACCGCGGCAAACGCGACCTTGACGCCGGCCAGGGTCTATCGAACCATTGTGATCAACGTCGATCTTCGCGGACCATCACGAGACGGGCACACTACTGCCCCGTGAACTCCATTTGGAAGAGCGCGAAGTCCCGCAGGTCCACATCCCCGTTAGTGTCGAGGTCGGCAAAGTCGCAGCCTGCGGGATATGCGTTGTTCGGCCCCGCCATGCAGCCTGCAAAGATGTTGAAGTCGTCGGTGTCCACGTCGCCGTCTTCGTCAAGGTCTGCTGGGACAGCCAAGCAAAGCGAGGCGCCATCGACGAGCGTTTGCGAGTTGCCCGCCAAGTCCCAGGCCTCGAAGTCGAGGGTGTACACGCCGGGCTGCTGTCCCATGCTGTCCCACGAGTCGCCGTACATGTCTCCGCCAACGGGTTCCAGGTCAAACTGGTCGACCTGCGTATCACCGAGCCTGATCGTCGCCTCCGGGTTCCAGGCGTCCTGAACGCCAGACAGAGCATCGGTTGCAGTAATCTGCACATCGAAAACCGCCCCCGGATGTGGGCAGTTCGTCGGCGTCACGCTCGGGCTGCTGATCGTTGGCGCCGTAACATCCACGATGATAGCCAGAGTGTCCGAGACAGCAGATTCGTTCCCTGCCAGGTCGGTCGCCTTCGCGGAGAGTTGATGCGAGCCTTCGCTGAGGAGAGATGAGGTGATCGACCAAGCGCCGGTAGGCGTGATATCGCAGCCCAGCGGCGTCCCTCCTTCGTAGACCGTGACGTCAGAGTCTGCTTCCGCTGTTCCCTGGAACGTCGGCGTCTCGACGTTCGTCACGTCATCATTGAGGAACCGGCCGCTGTCGCTCCCGCTCGTCATATCCGGCGTCGACGGTGGGTCGGGCGGCTGTGTGTCCAGTGTAATCAGCAACGGCGGGGCAGAGTGCTCCGACTCCAGCTTGCCAGCTTCCTCCGCCGTGGCTGTGACCTCGTTCAAGCCTTCATCCAGCGGGGTTGTGACGGTGACGTCGAACTGCCCGGTCGGGTCAGCCGTGTCGGTGCCGATCAACGTGTACGAGCCGGACGGGCCCTTGTAGATGCGGACCGTGCTGTTCGGCGCGGCGAAGCCCACGATGTGGGGCAAGCCACGATTCGTGATGTCGTCGGTGTCGTAGCGGCCCGTGTCGTACCCGGCGGGCAGATCCAGGTCGGTCGGGACGGCACTGACGGGATCCGAGATGCTGATCGTCAGCTCATAGTTCGGGTTGAAGTCGCCGTTCTTGCCGATGACCTTCACGTAGTACGTGCCCGCCGGCTGGCCATCGAGGTACACCGTTTCTGAGCTGGTCACAGTCCCGGTCGACTCTCCCACAAGTTGGTCCGCGCTGTCATAGACGTACAGATCCAGGTCTCCGCGCGGTGTTGGAACATGGGGTGCTTCGAACGTAATCGACACCCGATCGCCCGTGTCCGGCGGCGCCGTCACGGTGAATGCCCACCAATCTTCGTCCACGCAGATCAGGTTCGGGTGCTGCGTGCCCGGGGCACTGAGTGTTCCCAAGTCGAACGCCTCGGCCTTCGTGTCGTTCTCTTCGCCGTCGTCATCACGAACCGGAATCCCATGGTCGATAAACACCTCGTCGAACGCGCGCCACTCGGCTTCGTTGCCTGGCTGGTCGAGGCCGTAGCGGGTCACCCAATACGTGTAGAAGTCGTCGTCGCCCGTCGGGCTCCACATCCGGTCGGGGGGATTGTCCCAATCAGACATCACAGCCCAGATCCGTGTGAGCTGTTGGTTGACGTCATCGTCGTTGGCCACGTCGTACAGGTCCCAGAAGATGCAGGCCGACGACCCCTCAACCATGTTCGGGTTCTTGCCCTGCCAGCTTGCACCGCTTTCGATCCTCTCCTCGTACCAATACCCATTGTGAGGTGGGGTGTCGGACGGTTCATGGATGACGGCGGTCTGGAAGAACCGCGCCCAACCCTCCGCCAAAGCGGTGCCCTCGTCCGTTTCCAAGTCGAACCCGGTCGGGCCATCCCAGGAACCGGGCAGGCCGTTCCCTGGACGCACTTCGTCATGTATGCCGTGCCCGTACTCGTGATGAAACTCGTTGAGCCGTTCCACGCGGTACGGGTCGAATGGATAACGATCCATGTGAATGGAACCGCCGAAGTCTGGGTCCCATTTTGGCCCACTGTCGTCGGGATACACCACCCGCATCCGCGGCGCCCAATATCCGGTGTTCGCCCCAAGCCAATCTTGGGCAGTCCGGGCGGGGAGGAGAAAAGCGTACGCCCCAGCGTTCTCGTCTGAGAACGCAATCACACCGAAGCTGATTAACCCGCCGGACGGCTTTGTGATCGCCTCGGTCCTTCCCCCATACGGCAAACCGAACTGAGTTGAACTCACCTTGGCGGCTTCGCTTCTCGCCAGGACCTCGACATAGATGTCCGGTGCTCCGCCGAAGGGTTCGCTGTCCTCGTTCCAGATCGGATCGCCGTTGGCGTCTTGATCAAAGTAGAAGTCACCGCTTCCATCACTGAAGCCGGACACGACGAGATGGTCTGGGTAAACGACGTTTTCGTCGTAGACGTTGACCTCAACGCACTTCGCAGGATGGGTCTCGGCGTCATCGCCCAGGAAGCGGACCGTTCCGCTGACGAAGAGCCGGCCTCCGCTTGGACTGTCAAAGAGGAATTGTATCTCGTCGGCGCTCAATACCCGGCCGTAGATGCGAACCTCGTCAATGATGCCATTGACACCTTGGTCGAAAAACCCTCCTCCGAGGGTATCCTGATCCTGCCCTATCACAAACGCTCCGTTTCCATTCAACGAATAACCTTGTTGAAGTGTTGCGCACAAGACCGGATACGCGTCTTTGTATAGTTGCAGGTCTCCGCTCGAACTCCTCCACGTTACAGCAATGTGATGCCACGTTCCGTCATTCGCTGATACCCCTGTGTAGCCACCATTCTGATTGCCGATGTAAACCACGAAGTTCCTGTAGTCAAGAAGCGTGAATTCATTGTCCAGTTCATCAGATGCCGCGTACGAAAGGGGCGTCCCGGCTCGCGCAGTATCTGAGGTGTTCAGCCAGAATGAAGCTGTGATTTCCGCGCTTGGAAAACTACCGAACTGCTGGCATATGACATAGTCAGGGTCAGTTATACTGCCGTCAAAAGCCAGGGCGCTTCCAGACATACCGGTGGCCCAAACTGCTCCGTGGACGGTACCATGGTTCCCGTATCCGGATTGGTCAAAAGCAGTAATCCCGCTTCCTTCATCAAAGCTCCAGTATGCAACCAACCCGTCGTTCAGATCTTGGGCATCAGCAGGCCAACCACCGAGCAATATGAACAGGCCGGCGACGGTGAGCAGCCGCGCAAAGTGGCGACGAGCACGACGCACAGCCGTGGTCAACGATGAGCGGCCACGGACTCTCGCCGGCCCTCCCGAAGCTTCCCGAACTGCGCAAATGGCCAATCGGCAACAAGAATCCCGCACTTTCGGTCTGCCAGGACGTTGCATCACCCACCTCCTCCCCCGTCATGTGCACAGGAAATCGCCCGGATGGGTAGCCTCGGAAATCCCGGACCGCCCTGTAGGGCCATTATACCGACATCTCGACCAGCGCGTAGGGTGCATCCTCGACGCACCGTTCTTTCTTAGGGCGACACGAAGCGATTCGGGACGCCCCCTCCACGTCTTTATACACGAGTGTATCAGAAAGTGTGGGCAAACTCTACGGCGAAGGGCGGCCTGGATTACCGGACCATGGGCACCCTTCGCGCCACTGGGTCAGGAGGATCCCCACGTCGGACTGGTCGGTATCTCCGTCGTCGTCGCAGTCGGCCGGGCACTCCCCGTCCGTGCAGCCCCGTTCGGTGAGCAGGATGCCCAGGTCCGCCTGATCAACGCACCCGTCAGCATTCAGATCGCCGGGCGTAGGTTCCTCAGGGCAGATCGTCTCGGCGTCCTCAGCCAACTGCGAATTGCCCGCCAGATCCCAGGCCTCGAAGTCCACGTCATACACAGCGGCATCGGTGCCGCTGGTGTTCCACGAGGCGGTGTACATGTCGCCGGTCTGAATCCCGTGGCCAGATTCCAGCGTCAGCGTGCCTTCCGTGTCGCTCGTGCGTGTTGACAGCGTCCCGGTCTTCGCGGGATTGAGTGTCACGTCGTGGCCGATCTGGCCGTCGGCGGTGCGGGTCACGGTCGAGTTCACCGAGATCCCGCCGATATCACCGCTCAAAGTGAGTCTGCTCGTCGGCATGGCTTACCCTCCGG
This sequence comes from Phycisphaerae bacterium, assembly GCA_023128695.1. Lineage (GTDB taxonomy): Bacteria > Planctomycetota > Phycisphaerae > UBA1845 > Fen-1342 > JAGMDK01. The sequence continues at coordinate 141 of JAGMDK010000136.1, read as the reverse complement.
TCCAGCTCGGCGGCGTGTCCGAGTAGGTGACCTTCGCCGTGACCGAGACGGTGATCGCCTCCTCGAGCGCCTCGTTCCGGCTGAAGTTGGTGATCGAGAAGTCCGCCTGAAGCCCTTGGCCGCCGTCGCCGTCGAGCACCC
>JAGMDK010000135.1 GCA_023128695.1 Phycisphaerae bacterium | reverse complement strand
AGCGGTCAGCAATCAGCGATCAGCCCAAAGCCCGGCGCTGGTGGGCGAATATCACAAATCACGTGCAATTGAGCGCCTCGCAGGGTCAAGTCCGAGGTCAGGTGCCTACCCACCAAAGATCGCAAAAATGGCTGATCGCTAAAAGCTGATTGCTGAAAGCTGATCGCTGAAAGCTGATCGCTAAAAGCTGATTGCTGAAAGCTGATCGCTGAAAGCTGATCGCTGAAAGCTGATCGCTGAAAGCTGATTGCTGAAAGCTGATCGCTGATTGCTGACCGCTGAAAGCTGATCGCTGAAAGCTTGCCGCAAACGGCTGAACTGTTATCCGACGGTCAGGAGGCGGACTCGCTGGGTTCCGAGATCTCGTATTCGGTGCGTTCCCCGTTACCCCTGTGTTTTCCGCTAACGGCGTATTCGGTGGCCCGCACTTCGCGCAGCACGGTGATCTTGATGTCGCCGGGGAAGGCCCCGACTTCGTCCTCGATCTTGTTGGCCACATCGCGGGCCAGCTTGACGGCGGAGCGATCTTCGACTTGCTCGGCGTCAACGATCACCCGCACCTCGCGTCCGGCCTCGATCGCGTAGGCCTGCCGGACCCCCTCGAACGAGGTTGCAATCGCTTCGAGCTCTTGTAAGCGCTTGATATAGCGTTCGATCGACTCGCGGCGCCCGCCGGGCCGGGCCGCGCTGATGGCGTCCGCGGCAGAGACCAGCGGGGTATATGGATGCGTGGCCGCGACGTCGCCGTGGTGCCCGACGATGGCGTTGAGGACCGCCGGCGGCTCTTTATACCGGCGGGCATACTCGTAGCCGACCTTGGTATGGCTGCCTTCGGCCTCGTGGTGCCCGAGCGCCTTGCCGAGGTCGTGCAAGAGGCCGCAGCGGCGGGCCAACGCGCCGTCCAAGCCGAGTTCGTCCGCCATCAGCCCGCACAGGAAAGCGACCTCAATGCTGTGCCGCAGGACATTTTGCCCGTAGCTGGTGCGGTATTGCAATCGTCCCAGCAGGTCGAGCAGTTTCTTGTTGATGCCGTTGACGTTCGCCTCGGTTGCCGCCGCCCGCCCGGCTTCCGCGATGCGTTGCTCGACATCCTTCGTGGCCTGGGCCACCACTTCCTCGATCCGCGTGGGGTGAATACGTCCATCGCGAATCAGATGGTCCATGGCGTCCCGGGCGATCTCCCGGCGAACCGGATCAAAAATCGAGACCTGAATAATCCCCGGCGTGTCGTCCACGATGACCGTCACGCCGGTCGCCTTTTCGAAGGCGCGGATGTTGCGTCCTTCCCGGCCGATGACCCGGCCCTTCATCTCGTCCGAGGGCACGTCGACCGTATCGACGACGGACTCGCAGGTGTGCTCCGCGGCGTAGCGCTGGATCGCCGAGATGATGATGTAGCGGGCCTTCTCGCGGGCGTTGTCCTCTGCGGTGGTGATGATGCGTTCGACCAGCTCCCCCGCTTCCCGCTCCACCTCGACCTCAATTTGCCGCAGACACAGGGCCTTGGCCTGCTCCGGGGACAGCCGCGAAATACGCAGCAATTCCGCGCGTTGCTTACCTAGGGCGCTCTCGACTTCGGCCAGCTTTTGGGTCAAAGACTTGTTGCGCTCGGACAATTGAGCTTCGGCGGCCTCAATCTTGCGCTCTTTGGTCGCCAGAACGTCCATCTTCTTTTCGAGCGCGTCCTCGCGCTTGTCGAGACGCCGTTCGACAGACTTGAGTTCGTTCCGCGTTTGGGCCGTGTCTTTCTCAAAGCGGGCTTGTGCTTCGAGGACCATTTTTTGGGCCTCGACCTCGGCGGCTTTCAGACGCTCCGCGGCCCGCTCGCCCGCCTCGGCGAGCAGGCGCTCGGCTTCCGCCCGGCGGGCATCCAACTCGCTTCGAGATCGCCACCAGAGAAAAATAAGAACGGCGGCGCCCCCAATGAAAGCCCCCACGAGCATAAGCGCCATGATCTGGAAAAAATCCAGATTGGCGAGCACGAATTGTTGCGACCACATTTTCTCATCCGCCTTTTATGGAACTACACAGGCGGGGTGGTTACTGACGCACCCCACGTAGGCGGGCAAGATGGCAGGCTTGCTTCAACCAGTAGCCGCGGGGCCACTGGATCCAACTCTCCGAGTTCCGCGACAAGCCGCCGAGCGGCTCTGAACGCGGCTGGTGACTGAGAAGTCACACAGGACCAAAGTATGACAGTGTTATGAATAAGCGGATGATATTCTGGTCCTGCCTATCCTTTGCTTGCGGGACCGAGCCGCAGTCGGGCGACCCTGTCCCACATTCAGTTCACTCCCACGTCACGCCTCTTCCCAGGGCCGAGACCGATCACGTCCGACCGGCATCATCAACTGGGCGCGCAACCATCATTGCCCCTCATGCCTACATTATTCACCAGATTATACGACCGCGGCGGGCAGAATGCCATGGGGGCCCGGCAGCCATTTTGAAACGGCCAGAGCCATCGCATTCTCGCGTAAGCGATCCTTTTCACAGGGTGGCGCGGGCGTCTCGCCCGCACGCGTAGCGTGGGCGTCTCGCCCGCGAATCGGTGACGGAGGGTTCAGGGTTCAGGGTTCAGCCCGTTGCGCCGGACCGCCGAGTCCGCCGAAGTAGCGTCCGCCCCCCGTGGCGGACATAGCCGAAGTAGCGTCCGCCCCCCGTGGCGGACGGAGGGATCGAGCGACCAAGGGGCCGGCAAATTGGGGTTTTCACCACCCTTGTTACGCGCGGGTACAAACTGTATAATCAACGTCCTAATTTGTCATAGGGAGCGGTCAATGCCCATCCATTACGCCCGCTTCGAGAACAACATCACCGCCGACCCCGACGACTACGCGGCCATGGTGCGGGTAGGGTGGGCGTCTCGCCCGCCAGCGCGTGCCGACGGCGACGACCTGGTACAGGACATCGTCGACCAGGGCTCGA
>JAGMDK010000134.1 GCA_023128695.1 Phycisphaerae bacterium | reverse complement strand
TTAGTGATTGTCTCGCCCATACTGCTTATTCACGAAGAATACGCGCCGTTGCCCGATCGCGTCATTCGCGGCGGCCGAAGGCCGCGCATTCTAACAACTAACAACCAATAACTAACGACATCAGAGCACTCAATAAACGGTTTTTTGAGATGATATCCCCAGTTCCACGGCCACGATTTTTAGTCACACCCGTTTGCATCGAGGGGTGAGCGGCACGAAAAGGGGTAGCACCTCCAACGACATGTGTACGTCAAGACGCAGGTGCCGAAGTGGGGGCCGGACCAGGACGTTGACTCGGAAAGGCAATGCCCTCGTCCTCGTCGTGGCATTCGTCACACGAAGGCGGCTGGTCGAACTTGCGGTCGCCGTGGCATTCCTCACAATCCGTCTCTGCGTGATTCCCGTCTAGTATCTGACCGGTGAGCGTGTGGTCGAAATTGTCCGGCTCCCAATCGCTATGGCACGAGTCGCACTCGCGATCCAGCTTGGCGAACGGAATCGCCTTGTGGCAGACGCGGCAACTGCGGCCCTGATGGTACCGGCTTAGCGGCCAGCCCGTGCCGGCGTGGTCGAACCGCTTGGGCTTCGGCTCGCCCGGCCACCAATGGCAGCGTCTGCACCTGCCAGCCATCTCGGCGGTCGCCTGACCGGTATCACTGCCATGGCACCGGATGCACGGCTTATGGTGCTCACTCGGCACCCGGGACCGCTTCTGCTCCCTGTCCTGCGCGTGGCAGCGCGTGCAGCTCTCCTTGTAGTGACACTCCACGCACTTCAGCCCGAAGCGGTGCACATGCTCGTGATGGCGGAAGATCGCCTGTGATCCCGCGGCCTGCTTCGACGTGACGCCGTAGATCTCGGTATCCGGCTCCGGGATCGGCGGATGCATCTGCCCGAGTGGGTGCATCCGCCCCATAATGTCGTCCTTCGTCAACACCACGCCTTCGCCCTCTTCCGGTCGGCTGGCCTTGGGCATGTGACACTTGGCGCAGTCGGTCTCGTCAATCCAGTCCTTGTGGCAATTCAGGCATTGGCGGTGATAGGCACCTTTGAGGCTGGGCTTGGCGATATCCGTACCGGCTCCCGAGATATCGTGACACGTCTTGCAGGCGGGGTGCTGCTGACCTTCGGGCGTGTAATGGTGGCAGGTGACGCAACCCTCCGCCATCTCCGCCATCTCGGCGTGGCCCTTGTGATCGAACGGCACCGGCAGGTAGGCGTCCTCCAACTCATTGAGAATGACTATGTCCGGGCCTTGGTAGTCGTGCGCGTAAGCGGCGGCCCCGCGGCTCATCCGCCGCGTGCAAGATTGCAGGCACTTGTTTTCCGGGGCCGGCCTATCGCAAAGGTGGCAACGCCGACAGTCAGAATCGCTCTCTGCTTCCGCGACTAAGACACTCTTCTCCACGGCGGCTTGCTCGTCCACGCCGGCCTGCTCTTGGCGCGTCGCCGTGCGCAAGTACACCACAAGGGCGACGATACAAATCAGGCCAAGCAGGAGCACGCCCGTGCGCTGCGAAAGCAGTGTTTGCGGCACTATCTGTCTGCGCATGCCGTCTCCACCCTGCAAAGCGGCGGACCTATCACGGGGAAGTAGGTCACGATGACACGCCACAACACAAGCAGCGCGGCCACCGAGCCAATGGTCAATCCCCATTCGGCGAGGGACGGGAAGTAGATCCTCACGACATGCGGCGGCTGGTAGCCGATTAGATAGACGTTCGCGCGATTCAGGACAACCCCGAGCATGACCAGCAGGGCCGCGACGGACAGCCAGCGCGGCGAACCGCGCACACGGCGGGAAGCAGTCATGGCAATCGGTATTACCAGGCCAAGGAGCATCTCAACGATAAACACCATACTCTGAGGCGAGCCGTCAATATGCAGCCAGGTGCCGCGGATAAGCATGTCGCCGATCTTGACCGCGAGATAGATGCTCAGAAAGAAAGGAATGTACTTGGCCAGGGCTCCGAGAACGCGCATCTCCGGCTTGAGCTTCAATGCCCATGAGCCGCAGATGCACACGAAGATAACGGTGGGGAAACCAGTGGCAATGGCGGACAGCAGGAAGAGCAGCGAGAGAATCGGGCTGTACCACAGGGGATGGAGCTTCGACGGCACCAGAGCCATGACGTGCCCCAGGGAGGATTGGTGCAGGCAGGATATGGCAACACCAAGGATGATGAAGAGGAACATGGTCTTGCCGACCACGCGATTGGCCGCCTCACAGACACGGCTGAGCTTCGGGTGCCCTGGGGAACCGATGAAGCGTTCGCAAAAGATCGGTACGAACTCGACGTACAGCACGACGAGGTAGCACATTACGCACATGCCGACCTCGAACAACGCCGAGTTACCCTGCCACATGCTGGGCAACATCGGGTGCCAGATGTTGTAATACCTGCCCAGGTCGGCGGCCAGCACGACACAGGCAAACGTGTAGCCCAACAACGCGGCGACCAGCGCCGGCCGGGCAAGCGCATGGCAATACTGCCGATGAAAGATGTGCGCTATGGCGGCTGTCGTGAAACCGCCCGCCGCCAGGGCGATGAAGGAAACGTCGGCGATAATCCATAAACCCCAGGGATACTGCTGGTTCAGATTGGTGCTTGCCTCCAAGCCAAACAGCAGACGATAGACGCCACATACTGCTCCGAACGCCATGAGAGCCAATAAGGCCCAGACACCGGGCGTGAGCAGCTTACGGTTAACGGGAACCGGCGGGTCGTGATCAGCCACACGAGTAGTGCTTTGGACTTGCTCGCCTTCCCTCTCTCGCGGCGTCGGACTCGGGACCGACTGCTGCTCGCCGTCCGGTAGTGAGGCGTGCAACCCTGGTTGCGGCTCCGGCCTGGTCAGCCACATGGCCAAACCGAGCACGCCACACAAGGCAACCGGAGGCATGAAGTGCTTGAAGACGCCGTGCTGGATGGTTTCGGTAAGGCGGGGCGGGGCATCGGAGTCGAGGTTCAGAAAGCCGATCTTCTCGAACGGGACACTCGACAGGTACAACCACGACGTGCCGCCGGCCTCGTGTTCGCCGTACACGTGATCGATGTAAACGTCCGGGTGTTCCTTGATTCTCTGATGGGCTCGCGCGAGCAGCTCGTCGCGCTTGCCGTAGGTCAGGCATTCTTTCGGACAGGCCTGCACACAGGCGGGCACGCCGCCTCTGTTCGGATTACCCTCGTTCGAGCACAGGGTACACTTGCGAACTTGGGGAGCCCACACGTTATCATATTCGTACGTCGGAATCCCGAACGGACAAGCTACCATGCAGTATCGGCAACCCATGCACTTCCAGGGATCGTAGGTGACCGCCCCATTCGGCTGTTTCCGTATTGCTCCCACGAGGCAGGCGGACACGCAAGCCGGATCATTACAGTGAAGACAATTGGCCTTGACGTAGATCGAGCTCGCCGTGCCTTCCCGGCCTCGGAGAGGAAACTCGTTGACTGTCGTGTAGCTCCGCGGCCCGGGGCGGCGGATCTCAGCGAACACGGACTTGTCCTGCAACTCGTCGGGCGTTGGGACCTCGAACCCGTTCACTTCCTGGCAAGCAGCCTCGCACCGACGGCACCCGTTGCAGTTCACGAGGTCCACCAGCACACCCACCCAGTCGCCCGAAGCCACGTGACTCTCGGGCGCAGGCGCCGCGCCGCTGCAAAGGCCGACGATCGAACCGCCCAGACACGCCGCCCCCGCCTTTTCCAGAAGCTCTCGGCGACTAAGTTCCACGGTGTTTATCTATCGCTATCATCGCCCATTCAGGCACGGTTTCAGAACCTTATGTAGGCATATCCCTGAAGTTCAAGGTCGATGATTCGCGGGTATGCGCCTATCACGATCTTGACTTCGGGCAGCACGTCCTGTCTCGTCCAGCCGCGTTCCTTCATGGTCTGGGCGCACAGCTCCACGCTGACTCCCAGATCGACAAGTTCACGGATGATAGCCTTGTTCGGATTCCCGCCGGCCTTCTTCGTGAATGCCTCGTACGGCCCATCTTTCAGCATCCAATAGCCGGCATCACCGTGAAAGACGACGCTGATGTGCACCTCATTGTGTCGGATACCTATGTACTCGTAATCTTTCACGAGCCTCCGGACACACGCCAGCCCCAAGCCGACTTTGCCCTTCCATTCGTCGTTCTTGACGCGGCACACTACGCAGATGTCTTTGTGCACCGCCAGGGGGCTCGCGCCATGCGGCGGCGCCGTCCAACCCCACGACTCGAATATCTTGGCACCGTCTGGAGACAACAGAAAGTCAATGAATTTCGCCGCGAGCGGCTTCGCCTTGCCCCGCTGTGTCAAGGCGACGCTGCATTGCCGATAGACCCGGTAGTGCGTGCTTACCCTGATGTGCTCCGCGCGATCGCGCAGCGGCATATACCAGATGCTCCAGGTCAGCCAGGCATCAATGTCGTCGCGCTCGAACCAGGCTTTCTTCGCTTCGGCACTGTTGGGGGCGAAGTACGCGATGTTCTGGCGAAACGCGCGGAATGTTCGGATGTCTCCCAGCTTGCTCGCCATGTCTTCCCACAGACCAGTCTGCCCCGAGCCGGTGACCACCATTACTTTCACTCCCGGCTTCAGCAGATCCGGTAAGTCGTGAATCCCCTTGGGATTGCCCGGGCGGACCAGGATGGCTGACGGTCGGAGATACAGGGGCCTTACGGAGGCGGCGTCGACCTGAAGGTCCTTGTTGCGCATGAAACCGGACATCATATATTCAGCGCTGCTATAGACCAGGTCCGCGTCACCCGTGGCCATATTGAGCCAGTCAGCGGTGGGGCCGGCCACAACATTCATTTCCACGTTATGGCGCTTGCCAAATACCATCGCGGCCTCTTTGACAGCGGGCGAGGGCCCCAGCGGCCCGTACAAACGCAAGACCTCTTGCGCGAGAGCCTCGGGAGCCATGACCGTGGCAAGAGCCGCCAACACGATTGTGAACCGAAGACATAGTTGATGAACTGGACGCGTACACATAACTTGTTCTCCTGTGCATCTGCGATAATGTGGCAGTCGGACTATCATTAGCCATAAGCTCCGGGCCAACCTTTGCTGGCGGCCGTGCGGGCATTCCTCACAGCATAGTCAGCGGGCTGTGCGCCATCAAGGCTTCGCGGCCGGCTCGGCCTTCATCACCGGCCCGGGACGCTTCCGTGGAAACGCAATACCCTCGTCTTCGTCATGGCACTCGTCACACGTGGGCGGCGCGTCGAACTTGCGGTCGATGTGGCATTCCTCGCAGTCGGTCTCCACGTGGTTATCGTCCAGGATCTGGCCGGTAACCGCATGGTTGAACGTATCCGGTCCCCAGCCGGTGTGACAGAAGGCACACTCGCCTTGCAGTTTTCGGATGAAGTACAGCCGCTTATGGCAAGTCCGGCATGTGAGGCTGCCATGGTACTTGCCCAGCGCGAACCCGGTTGTCGCATGGTCGAAACGCTGCGGGGCAGGAAGCTTGCTCTTCGAATGGCAGCGTTCACATTTGTCATCCTCGTGACAGGGGAAGCAAATGCCGTGCTGCTCCAGTCTGGAAGGACGGGCCGTAGGCAGCCGGCGCTCCTTGGCCGACTCGTGACAGCGCGCGCAAGTCTGGCCCCGGTGACACTGCGCGCAGTCGTAGCCGTAGAGCTTGATGTGTTCCTGGTGGCGGAACAGCACATAGGGGCCCGATTCGTGCTCCGTCGTGTGCCGGAGGATGTGTTCCGGGTTTTCAATGGGAGGATGGCCGGCAACGTCACCCCGAGCCGGCAGACTTTCCACGGAGGTCGGTTCCGTCTGATCGCCTTTGGGGAGGTGGCATATCGAGCACTTGGTGCTGTGGCTCCAGTCGCGGTGGCAACCCATACACTGGCGATGATAAGCGCCTTTGAGGTTGGGCACGCGCATTTCCTCTCCGGCGCTCTTGAGGAACACGGGCTTGTGACACGTCTGGCACGGGGGATAGAGCCCACCAGGGGCGGTGTGGTGGTGGCAGACCTCACAGCCGCCTGTCATCTCGGCCATGTCGGCGTGCAGTTTGTGCGTGAACGGCACTGGCATGAAACGGCGCGCCTGCCATTCGAACGCATTGAGCAGGATAACATCGTCGGGAAGCTGCTCGGGGGCCGCCCCGGCGAGCGCCTCCGCCATGGCCCGGGGACACATTCGCAGACACGGATCTTCCCTGGTCGGGTTATCACACTCGTGGCACGCGCGGCAATCGATTTGGGACACGTCCATCGCAGGCTGCGAGTCCGCCTGGGATTGTGCTGTGGCCGCTTCCTCGGCCAGGGCCGCCTTATCTCTACCCGCGGCCAATGGTGGAACCCGTAGCTGTCTCTCCTTGGCGTGTGCGTCTTCGGTTCGCTTGGGTTTCTCCTGCGCCAGCAAGGACCTGCCCGCGACAACCGGAAGGAGAACGACAAGTACGGCTGCTAGGCCGATGATAATGCGTGTGGAGATTACTCCTCGGTGAAACCGCATATTCATGCCGCCCTCACTTTTCCGGGGTGCGTGATAACGGGGAAATATGTCACGACGACCCGATACAGGAACATCAGCAAAGAAACCAGGCCGATCGTCACCGCGATCTCGCCGATCGCGGGGAAATAGCTCTTCACTGGATACAGCGGCATGAACGCCACCAGAAAGACGTTGATGCGGTTGAGCGCCACGCCCAGAACCACTAGCAGCGACGCCAGGAACAGCCAGCCGGGCGAGTTGCGCACCCGCGCCGACAAGAGCATCACAAACGGGACGATCACGCCGAAGACCATCTCGATGATGAACATCGTGCTCTGCGTTGATCCCTCGCCGAGGTAGACGTAGCTGCCGCGGATGGCCATGTCCCCGATCTTGAACCCCAGGTAGGCCCCCAGCAAAACCGGGATATACTTGGCCAGCTTGCTGAGGATATGCATCTCCGGCTTGAGCTTCAACGACCAGGCGGCGTACATGCCTTCGAAGATGACCATTGGGAAGCCCACCGCGATCGCCGACAGCAGGAACAGGATCGTCATGATCGGCGTAGACCACAGCGGGTGCATCTTGGACGGCACCAGGACCATCAGGTTCCCCAGCGACGACTGGTGCGCGCAAGACAGAACCACGCCGGCAATGATCAGCAGCGGCATGATCTTGTTTAGTATCGGGTAGACGCGGTCGCTCAGGTTGGTGAGCAGCGCAAAGCGCTTGTCATATTTTTGGAATCGTTCGCAGACGATCGGGGCGAACTCGAGGTACAACACCGTCAGGTAAAGCATGACGCACATGCCTACCTCGAACAAGGCCGAGTTCGGGCTCCACATCCACGGCATGGCCGGATGCCAGATGTTGTAGTAGCGGCCCAGGTCCGCCATCAACCCGATGCCGACGAAGGTGTAGCCCAGCATGGCGGTCAGCAGGGCCGGACGCACGATCGCGTGGTAGTGCTCGCGATGGAAGATGTGCGCCAGCGCACCCGCCGTGAACCCCCCCGCCGCCAACGCCACGCCCGTGGCCACGTCGAAGGCGATCCACAGCCCCCAGGGATGCTGTTGGTCCAGATTGGTCACCGAGCTGAGGCCAAAGATGAACCGCCAAGCCGCAAAACAGACCCCGATAAACGTCAGCAGTAGCAGCACGTAGACGCCGGGCGTTAACAGCTTTCGCTCGACGGGCAAGGGTTCGTGATGTTCACTCACGCTCCTGACTCCCAGTTGTTTTGGTTGTTAGTTATTAACCACCGTCTGGAGGCCTTCTGACGGTCGCCACTCCTGCCTTACTCGTGTGACGTGCCTCCCGACTCCGGTTTGGTCAACCACATGGCAGCCCCCAGCAGCCCGAACCACATCAGCGGGGGCAGGAAATACTTGAACTCGGCGTGCTGGATCTTCTCCGTCAGCCGCGGCGGAGCCTTGTGATCGAAGTGCTTGAATCCGACCTGATCGAACGGCACACTCGACAGATACAGCCACGACGCCCCGCCCGCCTCGTGCTCGCCGTAGACGTGATCGATATATACGTCCGGTGCGGTGACTATCTTCTCGTGGGCCAACTCCAGCAACTCGCTGCGCTTGCCGTAGGTCAGGACCTCCTGCGGACAAATCTTCACACAGGCGGGAACATCCTGCACCTCCGGAACCAAATGAGCACATAAGTTACACTTGCGGACCTGCGGCTTCAGCGGCATGTCGTAGTCATACGTCGGGATCTCGAAGGGGCAGGCAACCAGGCAGTAGCGGCAGCCCATGCACCGGCTCACGTCGTAGACGACCGGCCCGTCTTCCTGCTTGCTGAGGGCGCTGACTAGGCAGGCCGATACGCAGGCCGGGTCTACGCAGTGCATGCAGTTGAATTTGTTATAGACCGGATTGGCCTGGTCCTGCGGGTTGGCGTAGCGGTTGATCACCGTGTGGCTGCGCGGCTGCGGGCGTCGGGCCTGCTCGAATACCGATTTGTCCTCGAACGTCTCGATCGGCGGAGGATCGAATCCGGCAGCCTCTTGGCACGCGTACTCGCAACGCCGACACCCGATGCACTTGGGGATGTCCACCAGCACCCCCATCGCGTCAGGCGAAGGGCTGCGGGCCTCGGAGGCCTGGGCCCGCTCGCCAAGCAGACACGCGGAACCGCCGATCCCCGCCAACCCGGCCGCTTTGATAAACTCACGTCGATTAAGACTCAAGGGACGCACCTCCTCGCCGAGCGGCAACCCACGCAGAGGGTGAAATCTGTCAGCGCCTCCATACCTTTGGCAGGCCATAATCCAATTAAGGCCGTCCTAGCTACAGCACCCGCTCCCGCGTGTCAAGCGCGTCCCCGTTTCAAACCACTTGAGCCAATGACGAAACGACGGTATGTACGTATCCGGGTTGGGCACTTGGAACCCGGCGGCGAGCATACCGGCAGCGATGGCTCAGACGGCATTCATCTTGATCCTCACCGAAGACGAAGACGCCGGCCGGCGTTTGCGGGCGGTGCTGCGCGACAAGCATGGGCATTCGTGCAGCGTCGTGGCCGGCTTGTCGGACGCGCTGGACTCCATCCGTGCCCGAGCGCCCGACATCGTGGTGACGAAACCGGAAATCGACGGCACTGTGACGACCGCTCCCCTCGCCGAGCTCCTGGACAGCTTGGCGCATGATGCCAGTCTGCTCGTGCTCGGCGAAGGGAAACTGCCGCGGACAAAACACATTCAGACCGCCCGGCTGGCACCCACGCCGAATGTCGAGCAACTGGCCCGAAAGATCAGCACCGCCGCCGGTGAGGCCGTCTCTCGGCGTGAAGATCGACTGTTACAGGAATCGATCGCCGAGCAGCAGAGCGAGGCCTTTGAGGGGATCGTGGGTGTTACGCCGGCGATCCGCAAGATCATCGAGCGGATCAAGAAGGCGGCCCGCAACAAGCTCACGGTGCTCATCATCGGGGAAACCGGGACCGGCAAGGATCTGATCGCCGAGGCGATTCACAAGCGCTCTGATCGCGCCTCCAGGTCGATGAAGGCGGTGAACTGTGCGGGCTTGAGCGAAAACCTGCTGGAGAGCGAGTTATTTGGGCATGTGCGTGGCGCGTTCACCGGAGCGGTCAGTGAACGCAAGGGCTACTTCGTCGCCGCCGACGGGGGCACGCTCTTTTTGGACGAGATCGGCGACATGCCGCTCAACATGCAGGCCAAGCTGCTGCGGGTGCTCGAACGCCGGGAGGTCACCCCGGTGGGCTCGACCGACGTGCGGCGGGTAGACGTGCGGGTGGTGGCGGCGACGAACGCGAACCTCCAACACTATGTCGAGGAACGTAAGTTCCGTGAAGACCTGTACTACCGGCTGAATCAGTGGGTGATCGAGGTCCCCCCGCTACGCGAGCGGCGGGAAGACATACCGCTTTTGGCCGACCACCTGCGGCAGCGGGCCAACCGCGCACACGACATGAACTGCGACGGTATCTCCAGTGTAGCCATGGGGTTACTGACGAAATACTATTGGCCGGGCAATGTTCGCGAGCTGGCCAATGTCATCGAGGCCCTCGTGGTCGAGGTGGAGGAGCGGCAGATCGAGGCGGAGGATCTGCCGGAGCGCATTCGCGGCTCGCGCGAAATCGTTCCCGCTTCAGCCGCCGGCATGGTCGGCCTGACGATGGCCCAGGTGGAACGGATGATGATCGAGCGCACGCTCCAGGCCACCGGCGGCAACCGCGAGCAAGCGGCGAAAATCCTGGACATCGGCACCCGTACGCTTTATCGTAAAATCAAGGAATATGGGTTATAATTTTAACATCCATGCTCTATCGTAAAATCAAGGAATATGGGTTATAATAATGGTAGAGACGAGAGTGAGAACGTCATTTCGTTGTGGTCGTGGACGCAGATGAATGAAATCTAATCGTGCAAAAATTATCCTGGTCGTTGCTCTATTTGTCGTTGCGTTCGGGGTTTACTGGTTCTGGGGACGCTCGCCGGACCCGCTGTCCAGCACCGGCAAGTTCAAATATGTATGTGTTGCGACCGGAAAAGTATTCACATTCAGTCGAAAGGACATTCCAAACGTACTCCCTGGCGAAAACCCGGATACTCATGAATATACACTGCTCCCTGTCGACGAGAGGGAAGGTAAACTATACGTGATCGGAAGATACGCTGGCTTGCTGGATGATCCAGATTATCTCGCGGAGGTAAACAAATATGTACATGCCGAAACACTCGAAGTACTCAACTCGCCGCGATAATGACAATTGGTGCTTGTGCCGGCGGTTGAAGGCCTCCGGTTTCACGCTTATCGAGCTGCTCGTGGTCGTGGCGATCATCGCCATTCTCATGTCGATCTTGTTGCCGGCTCTCCGCGCTGCCCGCGAGCAGGCCCGCACGGCCGTTTGTGGTAGCCTACAGAGCCAACTTGGTCGGGGCCTAGGCACATATTTCTCCGAGAATAAGGATTGGATCCCGGGCACGAACACAACCGGTGTGGCGATCAGGCGCAACGTGGGCATCACGACCGAGTACTTCCACCCATGGATGCCCGTGCAATCGTTTGACTGGATCACTCCCCTCCTCACTGTTCAGATGGAGATGAAGGCAAGCTGGGTCGATCGCTGGCAGGAGATTCTTAATGAATTCTGCTGTCCTTCAGTCCGAAGATTCAGGTCGACCGTCTACACCGAAGGTATACCCAACAATTTCCTCCCGGATTTACGGTCCAAGAATTGGTTTCCAGTTAGCTATCTAATGCCAATCCATTTTCAGTGGTGGGGTACAAATTATGGCGTAGATGGCGAACGGCCGATAATGCTGAGCAAGCCCGCGGATAACCCATATGGTGCTATATATGCAGAGACTGCCCCTCAGGACGATTTCTTTGAGGCCACCCACGAAACATATAAGTCACGGCTCGGGGAAGTGGGGAATCCAGCACAGAAAGTGGCTGCAGCAGATGGAACCCGTTTTGTTACCTCTAACGGTCTTATCGACTTTCATGCGCGACCCGACCCCCGGTGGTTCGGTGCGTTTACCTCTTCTGGTGCCTGGTGGAGCGGTTCGACAACATACGGCGTGCATAATAATACTCTGAATTGGAATAATCACTCGGTAACTTCAGCTAGTGAGTCAGAAGGTAAGAATTTGGCCGCTAGCTACCGACACGGACCTACTACGTCCGGCTTGTCCGGATCGGCTAGGGACAACCGTGGTATGATCAACGCGCTGTTCTTTGACGGCTCCGTTCGTCGGCTCAACGATCGTGAGTCGCGTAATCCGGTCCTCTGGTATCCCAGAGGGTCAGTGGTCAGGCCTGGTCACCAATCGGAGATAATGCTCGAAATTCTGGAACCGGGCGAATTAGTGCCGTAGGTCGTCAGGTTAATTCCAACCATAACTAACCGTGCGCGATCTTACGCGGCGGCGGACGGAACCCGCTATCTCGATGAGCAGCAGCAACTCGACTTCGATGCCACTCCAGTTCCACGATACTTCGGGTCTTTCACCACCTCCGGGGGCTGGTGGAGTGGGTCGACGGCCTACGGCGTGGCCGGTGGATCGAACAACTGGAATAACAGCAGTATCAGCCGCGGGTCGCCTTCGCAAGGCCTGAACTTGAACCTCAGCTAGTCGTCCCTGCGGATTTCCGTATGTTCTTTGCTGATTAGGTTGAACGGCGGTTTGGGCTTGTAAAAAATTGTAAGGTTAGTACGGACGATCATCCCA
>JAGMDK010000133.1 GCA_023128695.1 Phycisphaerae bacterium | reverse complement strand
ACCAACCGCAATTCGCCGTAAATCCCTGCCGCATCTCGCCCTCCCGCGAGACTTACGGAATCGCTGGCTGGGGCGGGGAGTGCTTAACTTTCAGGCGCTTTGTCGGTAGGACGCGGCAAGTAACGCTGATCCGGTACGCGGGCCCGACGGCCGTCAGAGGGGCCTGACGCCATCAGCAAGGACGGCGCCAGGGACGGGCCGGAGACCGCCACACTTCACTGGAACTGCCGGGCCCGGGACAGGTGTCAATGAAATGCCGAGTGTCAATATCCCCATTTGGGCTCGTGCACATTCCCAGGCGGGCGAGAGCCGGGATTGCCAGGTCGTGGTCCAGTCACACACAACTCCTGCCGGAGGTTACGGTAATGAAGCTTTCCAGCCAGCAAAAGAGTACGTCTTGCGTCCCGCGTATCTTCTTCCTCGTACTGTGTCTTGTGGGACTATGTAACCCACCTTTGGCTTACTGTCAGACGGTCTTCGAGCCGCCATATATTCTCTGCAATGATGACTTTCACGAGACGGACCTAGGTGCGCTAGCTTGGTGCGATTGCAATCCGAGCACCGGCGTTGTCGCACTCTACGCATACGCGCCCTTCGGTGGTGCCAGGGCAGAGGCGTGGCAACAGATCTGGTTCTACACAGGCAGGCCAAAACAGCTGGTGATTGATGTAGAGATCCTCCGTATTGGTGGTGTAGACCTCATCGGCGTGGCAATCGGTGACGTTGAACAGAATATAAGGATCGACAGCACAGGTTATTATCGTCGGGAGTTTCTTGAGTGGCAATTCTCCATTATCTCTCTGGAAGGCGCGATAATCGACGTTTGTTCTGCGCTTATTGAAGACATGCCGGATCTGGGTGTTATCACAACGCTCAGGGACAATCTACAACTCGCCGTAGATGCGTATCTATTCTGGTCCGTGCGTGATGCGCTTGAGCAGGCCGTCCAGGACGGCGATGGCGAAGAAAGTCATCTCATAGTGGACTATTACGCGCCAATTGCCAGTTCGCACACACTTCGCGTAGGCCTGCGCACGGATGTAGCTGGATTCATTCCTTTCGGGAACGCACAGGGCGCAGTCATTGGGGTGATCCGTAGTATCACGATCTACGGCATCACTCCGCCCTACACCCCAGGGCTGACCGGGTACTCGTCGTCCGGGACTGTGGGTGAATCTATGTCATTCCATGCGTTTCTTATTGATCCCGACGTGGACGACGTGGCTTGGCGGATTGATTGGGGCGACGGCGAAACTTCGGAATGGTCGGACTATGTTCCATCTTTTACACCCGTCGCTATGGCACATAACTATACAGCGCCCGGGATCTACTACGCAAAAACGCAGGCCCTGGACTGCGATGATATGGTGTCCGAGTGGACGCCAGACGCTTGGATAGTGACAATTGTCGACCTGCCTCCAGCGAACGAGCGTCCGACAGCCTCGAGTCCGCAGGTGTCGCCCAGTTCCGGGTCTTTCGATACGCCGTTCGATTACTCGATCCAGGTCAGTGATCCAGAAAGTGACTCGGTGCAGGTGACTCTGAAGACGTACGATCCGTCTTGGGGAGCGTGGGAGGATCAGGGTACGCGCGTGGTGGCTGGTAACGGGACAGCAAGCTGGGACGATCTCGTTCCGTTCGAGAGCAACGACGCCAACTCCACGGCCCAGTACCGATTCCATTATGACGATGGTCACGACAATACTGGGATCTGGGGGGCGTATGCCGGGCCGAGCCTGGCATCCAACGATGGACCAACGGGGTGGGATCCCGAGGTGTCGCCGGCGATTGGGGCGTACAACACTACTTTTGACTACTCGATCTCCCTTAGCGACCCGGGAGGTGATTCCGTCACCGTGACTCTTGAAACGCATGACCCTTCTTCTGGATCGTGGGAGAATCACGGCATGCGCACGGTTGCCGGCAATGGTACCGCGTTCTGGAACGATCGGAGCCCGTTTGAAGAAGACGACGTGGGTCTGAGCAGTCAATACCAGTTCAACTACGACGACGGCCACGGCAATGCCGGAACGTGGGGACCGTATTCCGGACCGACCCTGAGCTCGACCGGCTCGGGATTCGTGCATTGGTTCTATGAGTCCATGGTTGGCTACGACGAATCCTTACCCGTGCAAGTCAGAATCTCCGACGGCGCCGGCGTGGTCTCCGCCACGTTGTATTACGATTACGGCGACGATGGCACGATCGACGGCTCGGTGGTAATGACGCCTTGTGAGAGCGGACGAGGGCGCGGCGGAGACAGGAGAGGAGGAGAACAGGGTGGATTTGCAGATGGCGCAGCGATTCCATCCGGGGCTGACGTCGTGGACCACCGCACCGAAACTGAAGCAGCACCTCAGTATCAGGGCTACAGCGCCGCCGAATCACGGGACCATTCACGGACCTTCCGCCGGATGACTTCCGATGCCCGACCGGCTACACCTCTGCTGCAAGCGTTGCCTGCTCCCCTCGAAGCCTCCAGAAGCGAAGGTAGCGCCGGACCGCTGGTCGATGTCGAGGGCAGGACTCGCGATGGCAGCTACTACGATTGGGGACGCGCGACTATGTGTCGCGGCGTCCAGCCGCCTGGAACCGACCGCGATCCAATCACCGAAACCGATGTCTTCGGACCTGCTGACTATATCTATAGTTGGGCCGTAGCCTATGACGTCTGCGCAGATATCCGCTTCAAGACCAACTGGATACGGCCCGATGGACAGCTCTACTGGCCGCGCGTAAGTGATTGGCACACACCACCAGCCGGCCAATGCTATACCTGGTCAAAGTCGTGGTGTTGGTACTGGCCAGATCACCCAATGCACGAACACGAGGGGCTATGGTCGGTTGAATGGTACGTCGAGGAGAATTATAGCGGTTACTGGCAATACGAGGATACGGTCACCTTCGTTAGCAAGTACGACCTGACTGACCACACCATGTGCAAAGGCGTTGAGGAATCCTCACCGCGGATTCCGATCGAGCGCACCAGCATGTTCCTGTCGAGCGACTACGCCGCGTATTCCTGGCTTCAGCTCGACAAGATGCGTGGTGGTCCCTACGCCGTCCGCTGGGAGTGGTACGATCCAGACGGTGGCCTCTATTGGAGTCGTGATTCCGAGTTTCCCAACCCGGCCGACGCCGGATACGACTATTGGCCGTCGTACAGGAAATGGGCATATATCTATCTAGCGGATCACGCCGCGGCCTCTATGCCCGGGCAATGGCACGTGGATGTAGCCATAGACGGCGAGCACAAGTTTGCCGAGGACTTCACCGTCGGAATCAATCACGGGACCTGGTGTGCGACGATTCCACCGCCCGGCCTGAAGTACCGCGACGCGCAGATGTCCTTCTTCGTAACGGCCACCAATGGTGGCGGTGCGCAGACGGATTCGCAAGAGCAGATAGTCGACGTTCAGTATCCGCCGCCCGAGCTTTCGTTGTACGGCGACTGGCCGGATGGTGTCGACCCGGAGGACGGCTATCAGAATACGCCGTTCACCTTCCGAGTACACTACTACGACCGGGAAGGCGATTCCCCAAGCGTTCAGAGTGTTGTTGTTGACGGCACGCCATACGCCATGGACGGGTCAGGAAGCGACGCAGACTACAGCCTCACGGACTTCGGGAGCAGTTTCGGCTTCGGCCCGCATGACTACTACTTCCAGTTTGAGAGCCCCGATGCGGAGGTCGTCAGATTGCCAGCAACCGGCACCTGGGAGTTCCGCGTCTGTTATTCCGCCTACGGCGAGATCATCTATCCGCTCGATGACTGCACAATCAAGATGGAGTATCCGGACGAGAACGCCGGCCTGGCGGCCAGCATGAGCATACGTAATAGATACGGTGAGCCCTCTCGTGGACGTGGTGACCAGTATGCCCACGACGTGCTGATTCGTGTCGACTTCCCGCCGGCACTGCCAGACACCGATGTGAGCTACGCCCGACTTCACGTCTATTACAGCGGCTACTCCGGCAACACTCCCTCCGGGCGCGTATTGTCGGCGCACACTATCACCGGTGATTGGAATGAAACGACAGTGACCTGGAATACGCAACCGGGATATTCCCCAACGGTATTGTGTTCCGCTGTCGTTCCATCTGAGCCTGGGTGGATGACCTGGGATGTCACGGAAGACGTCCGCGACATTCTCATTGACGGTCAGGCGAACTACGGGTGGCAAGTGGTCGATGACGAGCCGTGGAATCTGAACAATATTCCCACTGCTTGGTTCTTCGCGAAGGAGTATCATGATCCCAGCCACATTCCCTACCTTGAGTTCGAACTCGTGCCGGGCGCAGACTGCAACGGGAATGACATATTCGACCGTATTGACATTAGGGACGGCACGAGCCTCGACTGCAACAGTAACGGCATCCCCGACGAGTGCGACCTTGAGCAGGGCCCTAGTGCGGACTGCAACGAAAACGACGTTCCGGACGAATGTGATATCGCAGAGGGCACCTCGAGCGATGTGAACGAGAATGGTGTTCCCGATGAATGTGAGGACGACTGTAACAACAACGGTCAACCGGACGACTACGATATTTCGAGCGGAACCAGCGAAGATTGCCAGCCGAACAGCATCCCCGATGAATGTGACATCGAGAGTGGCAGAAGCCAGGACTGTAACACGAACGACGTCCCGGACGAGTGCGATATCGAAGGTGGGGCGTCAAATGACGTGGATGGGAATGGCGTCCCGGACGAGTGCGAGCCTGATTGCAATAGTAACGGGGTGCCCGACGCGTACGATATACATACTGGCACCAGCGAGGATTGCGGCAGAAATGGCGTGCCCGACGAGTGCGACATCGCCGGTGGAAGCGAGACCGACTGCAATGAGAATGGTGTGCCGGATGTATGTGAGTGGATCGCAGACTGCAACAATAACGGCGTCTTGGATGAGTGCGACATCGCTGACGGGACTAGCGAAGACTGCCAGCCAAACGGAATCCCCGACGAGTGCGAACTGGCTGCCACAGTTTCGGGCTTCGAGAGCATATCGTCGTGGGCGCCATACCAACCCGGCGCTTGTGGCGTGGCCAACGAGCAGGGATACGCTGGTGCTGTCCTTGATGGCCAGTACATCTACTTTGTGCCGGGCCATCCATACGGCTACGGAGGAAGCGAGGCCCTGCGTTTCGACACCAGCGGCGACTTCTACGATCAGGCTTCCTGGGCCGCGTACGACCCAGCAGCGAACGGCGTCGGCAGTCAACCACAAGGTTACGTCGGAGGCGTATTTGACGGGCAGTTTATCTACTTCGCACCTCACCACAACGGCAATGACATGCATGGAGAGGTGCTTCGTTATGACACAGCTGCCAGCTTCTCGGAGGTCTCAGCGTGGGCAACATACGATCCCGGGGCCAATGGCGTAGGAGACGATCCACGTGGCTACTGGGGCGCCATCTATGATGGTCGATATGTCTACTTCGTACCCTACCGTAACAGCGACTATCATGCTGAGGTCTTACGTTACGACACAAGCGGCGACTTTGAGACAACGGCGTCCTGGGCAGCGTACGACCCCGGGGATCATGGCGTGGGCGGTGACGGGTACTCCGGCGCGGCCTGGGATGATAGATACATTTACTTCGTACCTGCCATCAACAACACCGAAGTGCTGCGCTACGACACGACGGGCGACTTCTTTAGCGTTGCCTCCTGGTCTGCGTACGCGCCCGCTGGTAGCCTCTACAACGGCGCCGTGTTCGATGGCCGCTACGTGTACTTTGTACCCCACATATCAAACGGCGAGGTCCTCCGCTACGACACCCTGGGGGACTTCAGCGAACCTTCATCCTGGGTTACGTATGACCCGGGTGCTGATGGTGTGGGCGACGATCCGGGTGGTTATGCCGGCGCCGTTTTCGATGGCCAATTCGTTTACTTTGTTCCGTTCAGTGATGGAAGCAGTTTCCACGGAGAGGTTCTGCGCTACGACACGTCGGGCGCATTCTCGAGTGCCTCCTCCTGGTCAGCTTACGACCCTGGCGCTAACGGCCTGGGGGCGGAGGTTCGTGGATTCTATGGCGCTGTCTTCCATGGTTCATATGTCTACTTTGCGCCTACTATGATGGAGGGCGGTAGCGTTCTGCGTTGCAGCATAAGTGCTCCAGGGGGCTTGGACTGCAACACGAACGGCGTGCTGGATGAGTGCGACATCATTGGTGCAACCAGCGAGGACTGCAACGGGAACGGTGTGCCGGATGAATGTGACATCGCCTTCGGCGCAAGTCCCGACTGCAACGGCAATAGCGTTCCAGACGAGTGTGAAGGACGCGATTGTAACGGCAACTGCATCCTTGACGAATGCGATGTGGCCGGCGGGGTCAGCATGGACTGCAACGGCAACGGCGTTCCCGACGAGTGCGACATCGCCGTGGGCGGTCTCTTCGTGGCAAGCTATCAGACACACAGCGTGCTCGAATACAATCATTACAGCGGAGCGTTTGAAACTGAGTTTGTAGCGAGCGGAAGCGGCGGTCTGGAGAACCCCAGCGATGTGGTGTTTGGTCCTCACGGCGATCTCTTCGTCGCCAGCGAGGCCACGGACGAGGTGCTCATATACGACGGGTTCACCGGGCAATTCATTGCGGCCTTTGTTACCAGCGGGAGCGGCGGACTCGACGCGCCGGCCGGGCTGACATTTGGCCCCAACGGCAACCTGTTTGTGGCAAGCGCCGCCGAAAGCGAAGTCCTCGAATATGACGGAGTTACCGGTGCCTTCGTGCGGGAGTTCGTCTCCGCCGGAAGCGGCGCCGTGGATGGGCCATCGGCTCTAACCTTTGGCCCCAACGGCAACCTCTTCGTATCGAGTCGGAACACACACAGCATCATCGAGTACGACGGGACAACTGGAGAGCCGATGGATACGCCGTTCGTGCCCGCGGGGACCGACGGATTGGTCCATCCTGAGGCCCTGGAGTTTGGCCCGAATGGCAACCTGTTCGTGGCCAGTCACGAGGCTGGCTGCGTCATGGAGTACGACGGCAGCACGGGCGCTTTCATTCAGATCTTCGCCACCGACAACGGCCTGGAGGAGGCTACCGGTCTGACGTTTGGCCCCGATGGGCACCTCTTCGTGGCCAGTGCGAGTACCGACGCCGTGCTGGAGTACGACGATAGCGGCTCGTTTGTGGACACGTTCGTATCCGGCGGCAGCGGCGGACTGGATTACCCCGTTCGGCTGGCGTTCAAGCCCATCAGTCACGATTGCAATGCCAACGGCATTCCGGACGCATGCGATATCGCCGACGAGGCCAGCGCCGACGAGAACGCGAACGGAATACCGGATGAGTGTGAGGCCGCGGTCCTGTACGTCGACCAGTCCGCCTACTTCGGTGATGAGCACGGGACGACCTGGGAAGATGCCTACTGGGACCTGCAAGACGCGCTGCGGGTGGCGGCAAGTCCCAGAACCGCCGCTACCGAAATCCGCATCGCAAACGGGTTCTACAGACCGGCCAGTGGAACGAGCGACCGCGAGGCAACTTTCCAACTCATCAACGGCGTGGCGATCTACGGCGGCTACCCCGGCTACGATGCGCCTGACCCTGATGAGCGAGACCCCAATCCGATAACCAACGGGACAATCCTCAGTGGCGATATTGGCGTAAACGGAGATCCGGGGGATAACACATATCATGTGATTACGGGCAGTGGGACCGACGCAACTGCGGTTCTCGATGGGTTTAGCATCGTGGGGGGGTACGATACCAGAGACCACCCTGATGGCTACGGCGCGGGCATGTACAACGATCTCGGTAGCCCAACAATCTCAAACTGCCTGTTTGCCAAGAACTACGCGCGTATTGGGGGGGGGATGTACAACATCCACGCGAATCCGACGGTAACACACTGCACGTTCAGTGGGAACTTCGCAGATGAGGAGGGTGGTGGCATGTACAACAATGACTGTAGTCCGACGCTCACCAGCTCTATCTTCTGCGGCAGTCTCGCGCACACTGGCGCAGGCCTCTACGGCTACTCATCCAGTGGGCCAGCATCGATCACTAACTGTGTATTTGCTGGCAATTATGCTCAGGGGACCGGCGGCGGGCTCGTAAACGTGGTCCCAGGTCTCACGATGACAAACGCGACGGTATACGCCAATCACGGCTGGGATGGCAGCGGTCTCTACAATTCCCCCAGCACCGATGCGACAGTGATCAACAGCATCTTCTGGGCTAATGCAGGCGGCCCCCAGATAGGAGGTGGGGCACCAGCGGTTACTCATAGCTGCATCGAGGGAGGACACGCAGGTGCCGGTAACATCGATGCGAACCCTCAGTTCGTCTACGCACCTGGGCCGGGTGGTTCTTGGAACAGTGCAGCGATATACAACGCGACGTCGCATCGAACTACCTTTTGGGACACAAGCCAGGACTGGGGGACGGACCGTTTAGTGGGAAAGCTCCTTCGACCGGCTGTCATGCATGCTTACGAGCCGTACAGGTACCTTCAACTTGTCGTTATGGCGAATACGTATCCGAAGATCGAAGTGCTTGGTGATTTCGCCTACTTGGGCGAAGCGGGGGGAGTGTATGGCGTCTACGACCTGCACTTGCACGCATCTTCTCCATGTACCGATACGGGCACTAACGGGGCGCCCGAATTGCCGGAGTTCGACTTCGAGGGCGACCCGCGTGTTTGGGACGGCAACGGTGCGGAAGAGGAGCCGGGTGTGTTCGCGACTGTGGACATGGGTGCGGACGAGTTCATGTGGGGTGTGTGCTATGTCGATGCGAACGCTACGGGCCTGAACGACGGAACACGCTGGGCCGATGCCTATACCGATCTCCAGGACGCCCTCGACGACGCGAGCAATCCAGAGAACGGTATTACCGACATCTGGGTAGCAGAAGGCACCTACAAGCCTGACCGCGGAACCGGTGACCGTACGGACACCTTCCAGCTTCTCAACGGCGTGGCCATCCTGGGCGGGTTCGCCGGTGGTGAAACCAACCCCAATCATCGCGACCCGGCCTCGAACGTGACCATACTCAGCGGCGACATCGGAACCGTCGGAGATGATGCTGACAACAGCTACCACGTCGTGACCGGGAGTGGCACCAACTCCACGGCCATCCTGGATGGCTTCACGATTACCGCGGGGAACGCTAGCGGTTCGGATCCTCACGGTGAAGGGGGCGGCATGTATAATTCCGGCGGCAGTCCAACGTTGATGAACTGCATCTTTGAGGACAATTCAGCAAGTGCCGGGGGCGGTGTAAGCACTCGCGACTACGGCATCCCCGTATTCACCAATTGTACATTCCACCAAAACACGGCGGTAGACGGCGGCGCCATCAGTTGCACGGATAGCAGTCCCCTTTTAACCCAGTGCGTATTCGCCGCGAATGTGGCCGTCGAAGGCGGCGGAGTGCGTAACGACGATTCCAGCCCAACACTCCTTAATTGTGCGTTCATGGGAAACTCCGCTGACTACGGCGGCGGTCTTATGAGCACGCACAGCAGTAATCCCATGCTGACCAATTGCGTGTTTACCGGCAATACAGCTGGCGCGAATGGCGGTGGAATGCATAGCTTCTATGGTGGAAGTCCGCTGTCCACCAACTGCACCTTCAGTGGCAACTCAGCGGTCCAGGCGGGTGGCGGGACCTACTACTTTCATAGTGGTGGTGCGTCGGCGCTCAGAAACTGCATCCTATGGGGCAATACCGCCCCGAGCGGTTCGCAGATATACTGGTCTGCTGGAACATTGAACGTCACTTACACCTGTGTCCAAGGCGGCTGGACTGGCGACGGCAACATAGGCGCTGATCCGCTGTTCGTCGACCCCGATGGTGCTGACGACATCATTGGAACCGAAGATGACGACCTGCGTTTATCTGTCGGGTCGCCCTGCGTCGACGCAGCGGACAATACGGTCGTGCCCGAAGACGGCGCCGACCTCGATGGGGATGGCGATACCAGTGAGCGGACCCCGCTCGATATCGATGGCAGCTTGCGATTCGTAGACAATCCCCTCGTGGACGATACAGGGCTCCCCGACCTACCGGACTATCCAGAGGTCATAGACATGGGGGCTTACGAGTTTCCGCTGCCGGGTGATTTTGACAAGGATAATGACGTGGACCTGGACGACTTCAACACGTTTGCCGGATGTATGGCCGGCCCGGATGTCCTGGACCCGCCGCCCGGCTGCGACGTAGCGGATTTCGGCAGCGCCGACCTCGACGGCGACAGCGACGTGGACCTGGCCGACTTCACCCGGTTCCAAAGAGCATTCACGGGAGGTTCTGGATAGATAGGCCCGGCCGTGCAGGTTTAGCCCGCTGT
This sequence comes from Phycisphaerae bacterium, assembly GCA_023128695.1. GTDB lineage: Bacteria > Planctomycetota > Phycisphaerae > UBA1845 > Fen-1342 > JAGMDK01. Next base: position 8,877 of record JAGMDK010000133.1, on the reverse strand, counting down.
TTGCGTCACTTGCCGCAGTCCTTGCGCCCCGGCCTTCGGCCCGCCAAGTCTGGAGCAAGGCTCTGCCCAGAGCCGTATAGCACGGACAGCAACACCGCGGCGCCCGAATACGCCGCTGACGAAAAGAACCATCCGGCAGGGTCGGTGACGCCGCGGGTGATCGCGTAGATGGCGACGGCGACCCAGAAGGTCTGGCAAAGCAAATCAGTTCATTAACAAGAGCAGTAAGGGTCATTCACGGGACTGACTCGGTCAGATTACATGCAATCAGGACACGAGCGACCGCCTTTTGGAGTAGTGGAGGTCGAACCGGCGATGACTCGGTCCAGAACCCGCGCGCCGGCGGCGTAGGCGATAGCCAGGGGGAGCGTCTCGAGGCCGTGAGGGCCGAAGACAATCAACAGGACGAGCGCGCTCCAGAAGTTGTGACAGAATCTGCACGCCAGCAGGAAGGTTACCGCACGTTGGAAAACGGTTCCCCTGGCGAGTCGGTTCAACTCGGTTCGGCGGGCTTCCCGCTGCTCGGATGTCAGTTCACGCCGGGCGGCGTGGTCGTCGCCCTGGGCGAGAGCCTCGTTCCAGATCAGATTGTGTTCCAGTTCCCAGCGCAATACGCCGATCTGTTGCATCTGCCGCGTATGACGGCTCTGGTACCAGAACGCGAACTCCCGCGCCCAGAACGAGCGGAAGAGCACATACCCCAGGCCCCAAGTCCCCAGCAGCCAGGCGGCCAGCCGGACGAACTCCGAATCACTGTCGATGAATCCCAGCATTGTTAAGAATCCTTTCCTTGATCAATCGGGCCACGATCCGAGCCTCCTGCTCGGCGTTGCGCGGGTTGACGGGGTACTCCCCGATCGGCACCTCACGCGGCAGTTCGTAGCCCCGGTCCAGCAGTGCGAATAGTTCCTTTGCGTCCGGCACGTTGTCTTCAAGCCACTTGCGAGCCTGCTCCGCGGTCATACCGTCGAATTGGCGACCTATCTCCTCTTGTAGGTGTAGAGCTTGGGGATCATGTCATCTGTCTCATCAAAATCAGGATGTGCCCCGTATGGCACGTCGAGTCCATTCCAGGTTCAGGTTGACAGCGCACCAAACGCCCTGCCCCTTGCAGACATCCGTATTCGGGAGTTCGATAGTACAGATCGTTTCCCATAGTTGACTGGTACCGAACTCCCAGTTCGCCCAAACGCAATTCCGTTGCGGGGGGTCACTCCAGTCGTAATGGCCGCAGCCGGCCGAACTGCTCTTTGAGCCAGTCCAGGGCATCACCGGCTGCGCCGGTGTACACGACGACCGCCGTGCCGAGCCCCACAACGGCCGCAACCACCAGACCGATTGGTGACAGTAGTGCCCCCAGGGCTGCCGTCATCGCGACGAACGCGACCTTGATACCGGCCAGGATCGACGCGAGCCCGCCCAGAACGAATGAGGCTGCCTGTACGGCGACGCCCAGCGTCACCAGCGCCGTGCCCACGGCACCGATCACGAGCGCCGCCGTGCCCGCGATGATCACGAGCTCGCGGTTCTCGCGGACCCATTTGGCGATCGTGGAGACGACCTTCGCCGCGACGTTCGCCACGACGCGCAGCGGGCCGGCCAGCGCTTCACCGACAGCAATGGCCAAGCCTTCGAGGGTGCTCTTGAGAATGACCGCGTCGCCGCGGAGCGTGTTGAGCTGCACGCCGGCGATGCGTGCCGCCACGCCGCTGGATTCGCCCAGCGCCTGTGTGTACTGACGCAGCTTGCCCGCGCCCTGAGACAGCAACTCGGCCACGCCGGCAGCGCGGGCGCGGCCGCGACCAAGGGAAGGCCCGGAGGCACGAAAAAAGCAGAGCGAGCGTGACAATCCGGTTGACACGCGTTGGGCCACACCTGATAATCAACGCGCGGATGGTGTGAATATGCGCGTGATGTCGAGCCACGCAGGGCAGTGGGGCTTGTCACTTCGGAGCATGCGTGCTTCCCCTCTCACCGACGTTCCCATCGATGTGCACGCCACCAAAGTGTGCCTTCGGCCGGGAGTTCTACCGGACCGAATGGTTGCTCTCGACGTGCCGGTCACGGCAATCAATTCCATGGCGGGAGACAGGGGAGTTCTCGCGTGTCTCAGTCCCTTAGGGAAAGAGGAATACGTGTCAGGTAAAGGAAGACGGCGCGCTATCCTGGCAAGCGCTCTTGGGGTTGGCTGCCTTGTGTGCGCGCCAGCGAGCGCAGACGGTGATCTCGGACTCGTTCTCGTGGTCGGTGGCGACCCTCAACCCTTCACGTTTGAAGTGCTGGCGGGAGCCGAGTTTTCACTTCAGTACTCGTCGGGAATGGAGGTCCTGGACGCACCCGAGGGAGACGTTATTGCGCCTGGCGAAACCCTGGTTGCTCCGGAATCCCTGGGTGATTGGGATGGAGATGGAGACTATGATCTCCGCGACTTCGCCGAGTTCCAGATCTGTTATTCGGGAACCGCACCCTTCATCCCGGGGTGCGAGCCGTTTGACCTTGACGGCGATGGTGACGTTGACTTCGTCGATCATTCGGCCCTGGTGCCGTGGTTCACCGGACCGCGGCCTCTGAATGTCCCGGGCGACTGGGACGGCGACGGGGATTTCGATCTTCGTGATTTCGCGGAGTTCCAGGTGTGCTTCTCGGGAGAAAGCGCTCATGCTCCCGGCTGTGAACCGTTTGATGTCGACGAAGATGGCGACGTCGACGCGCTCGACTTCCAGACCATCGGGGCATGGTTCCAGGGTCCGCATGACTTCCCGATGCTTGACGTCCCCGTAACCTTGCATGGGCGCGGGTTGTCTCCAAGCAGCTCGTTGGGCGACAAACTGATCGAGGTGTACGTGGACGGAGAGGTTGTGGCATCCCGGGTGGTGACCGTGGTACAGCTCAGCGTCATCCCCACAACCGTCACCTACGGAACCGCGATGGTGGCGGAGTTGCAGCCCACCGGTGGGCCGCTGGTCTTCGATGAGGACACTACAGCTTCATGGGCCGGTCATTTCCAGCCAGGCGTTGGGACGCCCATTCCGGTCACGATTGCTTACGATGCCGACGAGGTGCTGGAGCGCTCGGACAGTCAATGCGTCCTGGTAGCCGGGGCCGGTTCGTCGGACGCGCCGCTTGAGACGTTCCTCTCCGACGGAGAGCTGATCGGGAGTTTCACCTTCGACCTAAATGGGCTGCTTATCTCGGCATCCCACGACATCACGGTCGCTGAGGGACCTGCAAACATCTATACGATCCAGTACAGCCCCGAGATGGTTCCCTCCCTGGGCGAGCCACCTGATGAGATCAACGTGTTCCCCGGCCCGGTGCCGGACGAGGAAACCATGGTGTTCGCCACGGCCCACCACTATTGCGTGGTCGTTCCGGTGGAGAAGACGCCAGAAACCCTCGGGGGCCCGATGGAGCTGACGGTTCAGGTGATGACGCTGAACGCCGATTACTCAGTCATCCAGGACAGCTTTGAGCTCACGCTGGCCCGTGATGACACGGATCCGGATTACATTCGGTACATCAGCGATCTCGAGGTGCCGCTGTTTCCCGTCAACGCGAACGTTGACCCAACACAGTATACCGAAGACTGGCCTTTTGAGACCGTTGATGACGGAGTGGTCGTCGTGGTTGGAGAGGAGGTCGCCCAATGAACGTGCGCTGTGTGATTGTAGGATTAGTATTGGCGGCCATGTCCTTTGCGGTGGGATGCGAAAGGAAGCCAACGCCGCCACCCACGCTTCCACCTACCATCCCGCTCAACGTGATCGTGGTACGTGAGGTCAGTGACAGCGGTTCCCCACAGGACCGCTGTGGGTATGCCTACGTCGACAGTCAGATTACCACGTTCGTCAACGCCCTGATCAGTGACTCGGTGATGATTGCTGGGTCGAAGATTGACTTCGTCTGGAGTGGAAACATAAGCACCTGGTATTTCCAGGATTCGTCTGGACATTGGTGGGCACCCTACTGGGGAGAGCAGGGGTGGGTGGCCCTGTTGTCCACTCTCGATCAGCACTACCAGGAGGGCGCCATCAACATCTTCTTCGTCCCGGGGATCATCGACTCCAGTGATCCCGACAAATTCATGGACAGCTACACGATCGACCCCGCCGCCAACGGCGAAACCGGTTGGGTCTCGTGGTGGAAACCCATGTGTATCATCAGCGATTGTTGGGTGCGGCCGAATTGCACCGGTGGGATCATCGGTGATCCATACTGGCAATGGCATCCTCAGCGATTGATTCCACCGAGCGTTCAGCAACAGAAACTCATCCTGCACCATGCCATTGGCCGGTATCTGCTCCGCCAGGAGAACGCAGAGGATTGGGACAACCAGGAACGGTGGGTTGGCGAGGGGACGAACTACATGCAGTGGTGGAACCCGCGCAACCGGGGTGGCATCCTGCAAAACGAAATCCTCCAGCGCATCCAATCTGGTAACTGGAACAACCCGTGATTGAGGAGATGAAACATGATTGCGATCTTGATTCCAATACTCATGGTCCTGGGGCCCGAACTTACGGTTGATGAGGCGTTCCAGATCCTGGAGCGGCGGGCCGTCAGCGGGAGAGACTACCGGCTGGCCTGTGAAGCGGTCGAGAACGGCTGTGCGCATGGCGACGAAGCCTGCGTTCGCCGGCTGCTCGAGATCTGGTCGGACAAGTGGTCGCAGCACGTGTCGATGGAACTGGCCTGCAAGAAGGCCGACGATAAGACGCTCCCGCTTATCCTCGACGCCGTCCGGGCGGCGATGAAGCATCAGGATGACAAACGCGTGCAAGGCCGCGTGACCGCTTTCTTCTTCCGGCCGGCGCAATTGCTGTGCGAACGGCTCGCGAACCCGGAGCCGGTCCTACAGTTCGCCGTCGACAACACGCGTCCCTTCGGGTCCTATCCGGTCGATCCGGCTCTGAAGGATAAGTACGCCCTCGAGGCGCTCCGCCGGGCCACGCAAGATACTGGAGGCGACCAGGTTCCGGCGCCCGTCTCGGAAGATGCGATGGTAGAGCTGCGCGCATTGCTACGGGAGATGTACCCGAAGTATCCCCGCTCCGCCGGTGTGTGGGCAGCCATTCGCATGCTGGTCGAGTGGTGCGACGCGGAGATCGTCCCCGATCTGGAGGCCATTCTCGCCTCGCCGCCATTCCCACAGCCCGAGTGGAAAATGGAAGAGGGCAACCTACGGATGTACATCGCGAAGCTGCGGTTCCAGGGACACCCTGATGAAAAGGCCGAGTTGCTGCGGATCGTGCGCTCCGAGCGCGAGCACGGACGTCTGCTCGGCTATGCCACGTGGCGTCTTCTTTACCTCAAGATGGACCGGCAAACGATCCTGGAGGCGCTCGTCGAGTCAAATAGCCAGACCAACAGCGAGGGGCGGGACGTTACCGCGGGACTGAGACTACAGCTTGGCCCTGACCGACTCCCTCCCGTCGGGACGAAAGCGAGGGCCGCCGAATTGCTGAAGCGGCCCCGCGTGAACGAGTACAGCCTCAACACGCTGATCTTCGATCGCCAGCAGCGCGCGGCGTACCTCCGCGACGGGGATGCCATGCACGCCGCGAGCAAAGCGCTCACCGCCGAGGAGGACGCAATCCGCCGCGAGGGCCGCCGGGCTATGGAGGAAGCCGGAGACGATTCGGAAAAGCAGAAGCAGCGTTGGGACGAGTGGAGACAGGAGAACCCGGACAAGGTGAAGCGGCTGGCAGAGATAGCGGAAGCCAGGAAGAAGCTGCATAGGGATTACATGTACAAGTACTCCCTCAAGGCCATTCTCGAGGCCGCTCCGCTTGGGCCCGGAACGGACGCGGGCCCATAGCCGTTAGGCGCCCAGGCCACGGCGTCGCCTCCGGGTGCGGAACGGCCGGTGAGCCATAGGCCACGACGCCGACCGTTACGTCGTAGCGCCGGCCGCCGTCCCAGTACACGTCGATCGTGTCGCCGTCCTGGATGCCGTGGCCCGATTCCAGCGTCAGCGTGCCTTCCGTGTCGCTCGTGCGTGTTGACAGCGTCCCGGTCTTCGCGGGATTGAGCGTCACATCGTGGCCGATCTGGCCGTCGGCGGTGCGGGTCACGGTCGAGTTCACCGAGATCCCGCCGATATCACCGCTCAAAGTGAGTCTGCTCGTCGGCATGGCTTACCCTCCGGTCCAGCTCGGCGGCGTGTCCGAGTAGGTGACCTTCGCGGTCACACTCACCGTAATCGCCTCTTCGAGCGCCTCGTTCCGGCTGAAGTTGGTGATCGAGAAGTCCGCCTGAAGCCCCTGGCCGCCGTCGCCGTCGAGCACCCGCAGGCCGATCATCTCGTTGTTGAAGAACGCGTTCTTGATCGCCGTGAAGCCCGCGTCGGCGGTGTTCCAGACCATCTCGAACTCGACGCTCGCCTCCTTGAGCGTGCCGACCGTCGCCCGCCAGCCGATGTTCGCACGCGTGCTGACGTCCGCTTCGCCCGTCTCCAGGCTGAGCGTCACGTCGCGGACGTTGGTGAGCTCGTTCCATGACCCGCCGCCGCCTTGGCCGCTGGTCTTGTAGTACAGCTTGGCCTCCATGCCGAGCTTGATGGCCATATCAGAACCTCCGGTTCTGAGGCTCCGGGCTACAGGCTCCGGGCCTCAGGATGTACACTTTCGCTGCCATGCGTGATCACAAAAAGCTCAAGGCGTTCCACTTGGCCGATGACCTCGCCGTGGACATCTACAAGGCCACAGTGTCCTTTCCCAAGGAGGAGCGATTCGGGCTCTCGATTCAGATGCGCCGAGCGGCGGTGTCGGTCGCGTCGAACATCGTCGAAGGATCAGCCCGGCACACGCTGGCCGATTACATTCACTTCCTGGATATCGCGTACGGCTCATCGTGCGAACTCGAGTACCAGGTCTCGCTGGCCCACCGCCTGGGCTACCTCGACGACTCGGTGTTCGAATCGCTGCGTAGCGCATGTTCGGAAACATCTCGAACCCTCAATGCTCTGATCCGATCCTTGCGACAACGTCATGTCTCACAACCCTGAAGCCTGTGGCCCAAAGCCTGAAGCCTGCCGTCAGCACCACCGTGAACACCCGCTCCTGGTCGAGCAGCTCCGGCGCGAAGACCGGGTCGTTCTCGATCCGCATCCAGACAGCGTCGGGCAGCTCGTCCATGCGCTTAAGCCGCGGGTGATCGGCGATCTCCTCGACCATTATTCAGGCTCCGGGCTTCAGGCCTCGGGCTTCAGGGTTGGCGATGGAGATCTGCTCAGGTTCCTGGAGCCCGGAGCCTCCCAATCGACCTTCTTCTGGATGCCGACGTCGACGGTGCAGTCGTAGAAACTGTCGTGCCGCGACGCGGTCGTGATCGACACCGCCTTCGGCACGACGCTGACCCGCAGTTCCGCCAGGTCAAAGACCGGCTGATACTCCCGCTCGGCGGTGAACGACTGGCTGAACTCGCCGGCGTTCAGGCGTGCGACCAGGGCGTCGGTGACCTCGATGATCGTGCTCATGGCTGATGGCCTCCGCTATGCTGCCCACCGTGGATGCCTTCCAGGAACGCGACGCGCCGCTCGATCGTCTGGTATTTCTCTCGCGACCCCACGCCTGTACAATAAGCTCCTTGAGACGCTTCTCGATGCCGGCGTCAATGTTGCGTACAGGTGCCGTCGATGAATCTAGCAGTCACGATTCCGCAGCTTTTCTACGACCTCATCGCCCGCGTGCTACCAGGCTTCCTCTTCCTCGTCGTGCTAGACTTTGGACTCCGCGGAACGGGCTTCGCGATCAACCAGGTTTGGGATGTGCGTTCGGACAGCTCGGTCGCGGCCTTGTTCGGGGGGCTTGGTTACCTGGTTATCTGTTACTTCTGTGGCTGGTTCCTCGGCGCCTGCCGCTGGCCAAACATCAAAGGGCGCATCCATCAGAGCTGCAAGCCCGCGGACGGGCCGTCGCTCTCGACAATGTATCAGCAGGTCAGGCTCCAGCACCCCGCTAGCGGCTTTCGCCTGGTCAAGTTGCGCGCTGAAGGTCGGATGTTAGGAGCGGCACGAACTGGACTCTGGATCACGGTGTTGGTCGTTGCGGCTGCATGGCTCCTTGCCACGTTCGACTTGATCGCGACCACAAAGATCGGGTTACTTTTCTGGATAATGAGGCTCGCGCTTCCGCTAGCGACATCCATTGCATTCCTGAGCGTCGAGCCACACGCTTGGCGTACGTACTACGGCAATATCAAGTCGCTCCATCGCTTGGTTATTGAGGAGAAGTACCCGAAGTAGCGGCGCCGACGCTCTCAACGGCCGTCTGCCTGACCAGCCGCACAGGGCCGTAGCAGGTCACTGCCGGGCCTCCGGCACTCGTCCACTGACACCCGCGACTGACCTGCGGGCTTCCGGGGACCATCCGCGGGGCTCCGGGAGTCTTCCGCGGGCTTCCGGGGACCATCCCGGGGGCTCCGGGACTCGTCCCCGGACGTCCCGGACTCGTCCCCGGACGTCCGGCACTCTTCCCCGGAAGCCCCGCGACGGTTGCCGGACGGCCCGGAGTGCGGCCCGCTGGGCCATAACGGCCGGCAAACGCCCGCTTTACGGGACCTGGCCGGACGGCTATCATGCCGGTGCGGCAGTAGCGCCCCGGGGGCAGTGGCGCGCCGGGGTCGTCCACGCAGACCTTCCACAGAAGGAGCCACAAATGGCTGGCGATTACATACCCGCCGGCGACGCCCAGTTCCACGCCTGGCAGAACAACTTCGTCGTCTACGTCAACGGCCACCTGCCGGACCTGGGGCTCGTGGCCGGGGACGTGGTGGACCTGAACGCCACCGCCGCGACGTGGACGACCGACTACCCGGCCCACACCGCCGCTCAGACCGCCGCCCAGGCCGCCCGGCAGGCCAAGGACGGCGCCCGCG